>CAIUAC010001224.1 GCA_903896985.1 uncultured Sandaracinus sp. | reverse complement strand
CGTCGCCCGGCTCGCCGCCGTCGCGTGGGCGCCCCGAGTCGACGAGCATCGCGTCGGCCGCGCTCGCGCCGTCGCCGTGCGACGCGTCGAGCGGCACGCCGATGCCCGCTTGCGCTGCGCAAGCGCTGAGCGCGCACGCCGCCGCCGTGACGAACCAGCGGGCCGATGCGCGGACGGGAGCGGCGACTGGCTCGAAGGCTGCGACAGGCACGGTGAGGCGATGCTAATTTGCTTGGGTGGCGCAGGTCAATCCGCGCACCCGCGAGGTGCTCCTCGAACTCGTCTCTTACGGGCCTGGGCTCGGCGGAAAGCCGACCTCGCTTCAGAGCGTCTACGCGTCCGCGCCCCCTGAGACGCGCGGCAACTGATCAGCGCGCCGGCGGCACCAGCGAGGCGCGCCCGCGCGGGGTGCTGCGCGGTGCAGGGGGCGCTTCGGCGAGCGCGGCGAGCTCCTCGGCGAGGGCCGCCGTGCGCGTGGCGCTCGCGCTTCGCCCGGCGAACAGCAGGTAGGCCCACACCGCGACGCCGACGACGCCCGCGAACGCGAGCTTCAGCGCGTAGGGGATGATCGGCTCGTGGACCTGCGAGATCGTGCCCTCGATCAGCCCCGCGAGGACGAGCACCGGCATCCCGCCGACGACGAGCCGCACGGCGCGCCGCGCCTCGGCGACGACCGCGTCCTTGCGCCCGAGCCTGCCCGGCACGAGCAGCCCGCGCGCGAGCACGAGACCTGCCGCGCCCGCGATGATCACCTGTGTGACCTCGGGGATGCCGTGCGGGAGGATCCACGCCCAGAAAAACAGCCCCTTGCCGTACTGGTGGTACTGCACCGCGAGCGCGCCGAGCGGCACGCCGTTGGTGAACATCATGCTCGCCGTCCCGACGCCGAACGTCAGCCCGAGCGCGAACACCATGAACGTCACCTGGATGTTGTGCGTGAAGAGGAAGCTCGAGAACGCCGCGCCCTCGTCGCCCGTGTGGCCCGGTCCGCCCTCGTCCTCGGCGACGCGCTCGGCGGGAGTCCGCTGCTGATGGTCCTCCGGGATCAGCACGCCCGCCGCGTGCGGATCGACCGCCATCGCGACGGCGCCCACCGCGCCGCCGCCGAAGAAGAGCAGCGCCGACAGCGTCACGACGCGCCACTCGGCGCGGAAGAGGCGCGGGAACTCGCGCAGGAAGAACTGCGGCAGCCGGCGCGCCTTGCTGCCCGTGCCGGAGTGCACGTGCGCGTACGCGCGCGCGACGAGGTCGTTGAGGTAGTCGACGATGGTCGCGTCGACGAGCTCGCCGCGCGCCACGAGCAGGTCGCTCGACACCGCGCGATAGAGCTTGCCGAAGTTGCGCGCGCCCTCCAGCCCGAGCGCCGACATCCCGCGCTGCTCGAGGGCGACGAGCGCTCGCTCGAGCTCGACCCACTGCGGGGTGCGCTCGTCCACGAAGCGTCGGACGTCGAAGCCCTGCATCGCGGCCGAGCATATCCCGGCAGGAATGTGCGTGCTACACACGGCGGGTGCGCGACGCCCACGAGATCCGCACGCCGGAGAACGTCGTCTTCGAGTTCGAGCTCGCCGGGCTTGGGTCGAGGGCCCTCGCGTGGCTCATCGATCTGTTCGTGATGCTGACGATGATCCTCACCGCCTCGTGCGTCATCTCCGCGACGCAGGTCGTCGCAGGCGGCTTCGCGCTCGCGCTGCTCTCGGTCGCCGTGTTCCTCGTGCAGTGGTGGTACTCGGCCCTCGCAGAGTGGTGGACCGGCGGACGCACGGTCGGGAAGATGGTCGTCGGCCTGCGCACGCTCGACGAGCGCGGGCTGCGCGTCTCGTTCCTGCAGGCGGTCGTCCGCAACCTCGTGCGCATCGTGGATCTCTTGCCCGCGCTCTACCTCGTCGGCGGAGTGTCCGCGCTGCTCGATGGCAGCGGGCGTCGCCTCGGGGATCTCGCCGCGGGCACCATCGTCGTGCGCGAGCGACGCGCGCCCCCGCCGGCGCAGGTCGTGCCGCCGGCGCAGCGCTACAACACCTTCATCAGCGACCCGCTCGTCGTGCACGCGGCGCGGCGCATCGCGCCCCTCGAGCGCGAGGCGATGATCGGGCTCTCCCTGCGCCGTGAGTGCCTCCCGCTCGCAGTGCGTCACGAGCTCTTCGGTCGGCTCGCGACGCACCTCGAGGCGCGCCTCGGCGTGCCGCGTCCGCCCTTCTTCTCCGAAGAGAAGTACGTGCTCAACCTGACCGCAGTAGTGCTCGCGTCCGGGGCTCGCCCTTGAGCCCGCGCGCGCTCCGATGAGAAGACGATGACCAAGAAGATCACGATCGCGTATCACGGGCACTGCTTCGACGGGATGTGCTCCGCTGCGGTGCTCACGCGCTTTCTGCGCGCGCGCGACGGCGAGGACCTCGCGTTCGAGTACCGCGGCCTCGACCACCAGCCGGGCGGCTCCTTCGTCCCGGAGGCGCTGCTCGGCGGCGAGGAGAACGCCGTCGTCGACTTCCGCTACACGACCTCGTCGAAGCTCACGTGGTTCTTCGATCACCACAAGAGCGGCATCGTCGGCGACGAGGAGCGCGCGAGCTTCGAGGGCGACAAGAGCGGCAAGAAGTTCTTCGATCCGACGTACGGCTCGTGCTGCAAGCTGATCGCGGACGTCGCGCGGGACCGCTTCGCGCTCGAGCTTCCCGAGCTTCGAGACACGATCGCCTGGGCGGACATGATCGACGCCGCGCGCTTCCCGAGCGCCGCCATGCCGGTGGAGTTGAAGGAAGCCGCGCTCCGCCTGATGACCGTCGTCGAGGTGCACGGCAGCGACAAATTCCTCGCGCCGCGCATCGAGAAGCTCGCGCGGGGCGCCTCGCTCGACGAGATCGCCGCCGATCCGGACGTCGCCGCGCGCCTCGTCCCGCTGCTCGTGCAGCATCAAGAGACGCTGACCGTGATCCGCGAGCGCGCGCGCAGCGAGAACGGCGTCGTCTTCTTCGATCTCGTCGGCGTCGCGGGGGATCGCTACAACAAGTTCATCCCCTATTGGCTGTTCCCCGACTCGCGCTACTGCGTCGCCGTCACGGCGGGCAAGCACCGCTCGAAGGTGAGCGTCGGCAGCAACCCGTGGGCGCACGTGCCGCGCACGCACGACATCAGCGCCATCTGCGGGGGCTACGGCGGAGGCGGACACCCCGTCGTCGGCGCCGTCAGCCTCCCGCCGACGGACGTCGAGCGCGCCCGGCTGATCGCCCGAGAGATCGTCGCGACGCTGTCGAGCGGTTGACGCTTCCGCCCCGCGCGGGCTAGATGCGGGCAGCGGCGATGGCGCCGGGATCCAGACGCACGAACGGAAGAAGCACCAGCCACCAACAAAACGGGCGCACGGTCACCCGCACGACGGGTGGGGCGACGCGACGAGAACCGTCGTGATCGCTCGAGGGAAGCCGGTGGAATACCGGCACGGCCCCCGCCACTGTAACTGGGGACTCCGAGAGCAGAGGTCCACTGGCGGCACGAGCCGCTGGGAAGGCGCTCTCGAGGGGATGATCCGGAAGCCAGGAGACCTGCCGCGCGCGCCGACGCGACCGACCCCACGGGGCGTGGGGATGGGCACGATGCTCGGGCGCAGCCGCGTCCAGGTGGAGTCCTCGTCCTTCCGTCCAGTGAAGCAGGTCGCGACATAGCGAGCGCGGGAAGGCGCTCGCCGCGAGACCGAATCATGAAGAACGTAAAGACTCTGAACATCGTGGGAGCGGGCGCCGTGGCGCTCGCGCTGAGCCTCGGGTGCATCGGCTGTGGAGACGACGACGCCGTGCCGCTGAGCGACGCCGGCGCGCAGGATGGCGGTCCGGGGGACGCGGGAGACGTGGACGCGGGCGAAGCGGACGCGGGGGAAGCCGACGGCGGTCTCCCCGACGCAGCGTCGCCGGACGCAGGCGCGGTCGACTGCACGCCGACGAAGCTGCTCGTGACGACGAGCGACTACGTGAACGGCGCGCTCGCGACGTACGACCTCGCGACGGGCGTGGTCACGGTGTCCCCGACCCCGGCGACCGATCAGGACACGCTGCCGGTGCGCGCCGGCTGTGACACCTACCTCGTCGAGGGTGGCCTCGGCCGCGTGCGACGCCAAGTCGGCGGCGATGCGCTCACCTCGGCCTTCACGCTCGACGTCGACCCTGCCGGGACCGCAGACACGGACCTCTACGTCTCGACGCCGCAGGTCGTCATCGAGGCGGGCGGCGCGACCTACGTCACGCGCCTCGGTCAGCAGAGCGCGCGGCGCATCGATCCCCTCGCAGGTACGGTGGTCGGCGACCTCGACTTCACGCCCCTCGCCGCCGTCGACGACCCGACGAGCGTCGACATGAGCACCGCGCTCTTCAACGGTGGTCGGCTGCTCGTCGCGCTCGGGCGCTTCTACTTCTCGAGCACCTACGCGCTGCTCTACGGCGGCCCGAGCGTGATCGCCGTCGTCGACCCGGTCACCGGGTCGCTGACCGACGTCGACGCCGTCGCCCCAGGCGTACAGGGCATCGAGCTTCCCGTGGGCAACCCGGGACCCATCGTCCGCCTCGACGACGACGTCGTGCTCGTCAGCTGTACGGACGATGCGTACGACGACACCGACGGCGTGCTCTTCTCCATCGATGTGCCGTCCGGGAACGTGACGGCGACGGCGGCCACCGAGGCCACGCTCGGCGGCTTCAAGGGGCTCGCCACCACCGACGATGGGCGCGTCTTCCTCGCCGCGGGCGGGGCGCTGCTCGAGCTGCTCGCCGACACCGGCACGGTGATCGACACGCTCGTCCCGGCCTCGGTCGGGGTGAAGTCGTTCGTCGTGTACGGCGACTCGGCGTACGTCGTCACCGACGCCGGCCTGCGCGTGTGGGCGCTCTCGACGGGCGCGGAGCGGACGGCGGCGCCCGTCGTGTTCGGGACGCTGCCCATCTACGGCATCGCGCTCGCGCGCTGAGCCTCGCGCGGGACGGAACGAATCAGGCCGCTTCCCTCGCGGGAGGCGGCCTGAGTGCTTTCTGCCGGATGAGTCAGCGCGCGCGGGTCAGTGGGCGCTGTGTCGGAACGGGTCCGGCGGGTGCTGGGTCGTGTGGGCGCTCTCGGTCTCGCTCTCCGCGCAGAACAGGATCGCGCAGTTCTTCCACTCGGACTCGCGGATGCGCGTGCAGAGCTCCGCGAGGTCGTCGTCCGAGTCCACGACGGCTCCCTCCGTCGCCTTGCCCGTGCTCTCGTCGTACCGACAGCTATCGAGCGCGACCCAGCGGCCGCGGAATTCGTCCTGGCTGCAGATCTGGTCCCACTTCATGCGTTCCATCTCTGTCTCCCATTGCGCCACTGTCGGCTCGCCCCCACCGCCCGAGCGTGCGACGGCGCCGGGCTGCGGAACGACCTTCGATGGGGACGCGGCCGTCTCGTGACGGGGCCACACGGAGTTGCGAAAGGACCAGGCCATCGTGGTTCAGACTCTCCGGGACAGGCTCTCCGTCGACCGAGTCGAGCGGGACTGGCCCCTGATTACGCCCACCGTTCCGAAGCGTCAAGCTAGAAGCTAGACGCGTCCAAAGCGGTCACCCTCGGGGGCTGTTGGCTGCAAGTCGAGGGCCATCCGCCTTTGGTGGAATGCGCTACGCGGCCCTCTCGCGGGGGCGCCCGCGGTGCCCGCGAATTGCGGTCGATCTACAAGCACTTACAGAAGCGCCACCGGCTGGCGCTGCGGCCGCTGCCTCGTCTCGCGACGGCTCGTTGCGGCGCGCCGTGGTGGCGGCTGAAGCCGCCAGTCCTTCACCGATGCAACGCCGCACTGCGGATCTGCGAGGCCCCCAGCGTGAGCCGCTCTCAGGGACGCGGGCACCAGTCGGGGCTGAAATGCTGCCGCGACGCGCCGTCGGCGCCGACGGTACGGAGCTCGCGGAACAGAGCCTGCGCGGCTGGACAGTCACCACGCTGGAGTAGGTTCCCCACCATGTTCGAGCCCTTGCGCTCGATGCCCGTGCGGAGCGCGACCGCGCCAGCGTACCGCCGCCCCGCGAGTCGCTGCGCCTGCGTCAGGGCCGACACCGCGCCCGCGACGTCGTTCTGCGCGAGCGACACATCGCCGCTCGCGAGCAGGCGCCGCGCGGACGCTTCGTCGGCGGGGCTCGGGCCCGCGCGGTCGGGCGTGTTGTCCGGCGGATTGCCGTTCGGGACGGGAGTGGTCGGAACCGGGTCGGGCGGGATGGGAGCGGTCGGGACCGGGTCCGCCACAGGCTCGATCGGGCGCATGCCCACGTCGGTCGGAGGTTGAAGCACCGTCGAAGGCTGCGTCGGCAGTCCGTTGAGGACCGGGGGCACGACCGCGGGGTTCGTGCCGGTGCCCGGGAGCACGAGGTTCGTCCCGCCGAGGTTGAGCGTCGGGGGCACGACCGGGGGCTGACCGCCGCCGACGCCGGCGACCACCTCGTCGGGCCCCGACATCGCCCAGTAGATGCCGCCGATGGCCCCGCCGCCGACGATGAACAAGAGCACGATGATGACCGCGATGATCTTCCCGGCGCCGCCCCCGCTGCTCTGCCGCTGGGGCTGGCCTCCGTTGGCGTAGCCGTAGCCGCCGCCGTTGTAGGAGGGCGTCCCGCCGGTCGCATAGCCTTGCGAGGGCGTCATCGCGCCCATGCCTCCGGTGCCATAGCCCGGCAGCGGAGTGCTCTGCGTCTGCGGCATCGGGGCCGGCGTCTGCACGGGCGTGCTCGGGGCGGGCGCCTGCGCGCCGCCGTTCTTCGGCAGGATCGCGCCGCCCGCGCTCGTGGCCATGGTCCACGCGGCCTGCGCGTCCTGATAGCCGGTGAACTCTTGCAGGAACTCGAGCACCGAGGCCTGACGCGCGTCGCGGTTCTTCTGGAGCGCCTTCATCACGGCCGCGCGCTTCGCGGGAGGCACGTGCGCGGCGGCGGGGTTGGTGTCGAGCGACTCGGGGATCGCGGTGAGGTGCTTGGTCGCCCACTCCCACGGGGTCTTCGCTTCGAACGGCAGCCGCCCGGTCAGCATCTCGTAGACCATGATGCCGAGCGAGTAGATGTCCGAGCGCGCGTCGAGCGCCTGCCCGCCGAACTGCTCCGGGCTCATGTACGGCGGCGTGCCGAGCACCATGCCCTGCTGCGTGAGCTTGCCCTTCTTCTCGTCCTCGGCCTCGCTGCGCTTGGCGATGCCGAAGTCGAGCACCTTCACGAAGTCGGTCTGGCCGCCGCGGTTCGTGAGCAGGACGTTGTCGGGCTTGAGGTCGCGGTGGACGATGCCGCGCTGGTGCGCCTCGTGGAGCGAGCCGCAGACCTGGATGAGGATCTTGTCGCAGCGCGCGACGTCGAGGCCGCGCCCGGGGTTCTCCTCGAGCACCTGCGCGAGCGCGGCGCCCTGGATGAACTCCATGACGATGTAGAGCGTGCCGTCGTCGAACTTGCCGAAGTCGTAGAACTGAATCGTGTTTGGGTGCGAGAGCTCGATCACCGTCTCGCACTCACGATAAAAGCGCGCGACGAGCTGCGGGTCGCCGCTCAGCTCTTGGTGCAGCGTCTTGATCGCGACCTTGCGCGTCGCGCCGCCCATCTTCTGCTCGGCGAGATAGACGCGGCCCATGCCGCCTTCGCCGAGCATCTTCACGATGCGATAGCGCTCAGCGACGATCTTGCCGACGAGCTTGTCCTCGCCGTCGTCGGCGACCTGCTCCACCATCGCGCCGCAGTTCAGGCAGAACTTGGAGCCATCTTGGAGGGCGGCG
>CAIUAC010001223.1 GCA_903896985.1 uncultured Sandaracinus sp. | reverse complement strand
TGTGCTGCTCGATCCAGTCGCCGGCCGCTTGGAAGACCGTCTCTGCCCGCGTGTCCTTGTTCTCGCGGATGAAATTCGTGTAGTGGTCCCAGCCTTGCTCGAAGCCGAACGCCGTCGAGACGAAGCCGTTGGCGATGAAGCTCGCCGTCGAGAAGCCGGCTTCCTTGTACGACTCGCTGAGGAGGACGGCGCCAGCGGGCACGCGCGCGGAGTCCGTCTTGGCCTGATGCGTCGCGGGCCAGAGCGAGGTGAGCACGGAGGCGACCGAAGGCTTGGTCCAGTTCTCGGGCGCCTGGGCGTTCTCGAAGAGCGTCGCCTCGTGTGAGAACGCGAGCAGCTCGGGAGTCCGCACGCGCGTCTGCGGGTTGAACGCCTGCAAGCGATCGGCGCGCTGCGTATCGATCAACAGCACGACGACGTTCTTCGCGGGAGGACGCGCCGCCGGGGGCGGGACGCGCGGCACGAAGATGCCCGGGGTAGCCCAGCCGACGCGCCCGGTGCCGCCATCGCCCTCGGCGCGGAAGTCGACGCGCACGATCTTCCCGACGAACTGGTCGAGCGGGACCACCTGGTCCTGCCAACGGCCGGTCACGGCACGCGAGAACACCTCCGTCGGCGCTCCGCCCTCCGGCGTGACGACGACCTTCGCCGTCGCGTGCGGAGCGGGCTCGCCATCGGCGCCGACGGAGAAGCCGAGCTTCGCGCCGCGCGGCACGTCCACGTAGAAGCTGAGCGTCGTCGGGGCGCGCACCGCGAGGGCGCGGCGCTGGTCGTTGCCGACGCGCATCTCGGTCGCGAGGTCACCGAAGATCGGGGCGCTGAAGCCGCGCGCCGGGGGCGCTGCCTCGCCAGGAATCACGCGGAGCGAGTCCATCGCGGCGCTGACGTCCTTGCCGTCGACGACGACCGAACCGCCGAAGCGCAGCAGCAGATGGTTCTCGCCGACGAGCACCTGCTCCGCCGTGACGCGCACGTCGTAGTCGCGGAACTCGGCGCCCTCTTCGAAGCGCACGGACTCGAGCGAGTGACCGTTGAGGAACATCATCATGTTCCGCGTGCCGACGCCCTTCACGCGGAAGCGCAGCGTCAGCGGGCCCGCGTGATCCACGGGGAAATACACTCGCCCCGTCGTGCCGACGTTGCTGAACGTGACGTTGCTCGCGGTGCGGTCGTCGAGCCAGCCCGAGCGCCAGTTGCCGACGGTGTACTTGGCGCGCGCGGGCGTGCCGAAGTCGATGTAGAGCCCCTCGTGTTCGACGTCCGCGAGGTGCGAGAGCGCGACGAGATCGAGGTGCGGCGTGAGGTCTCGGAAGACCGCCGGCTGATCCGCGGGGCGGTCCGCGCCCCCACCGCTCGCGCCGCCGCCAGAGCCTGCGTTGTTCTTGCTCCCGCAGCCTGCGCTCGTGAAGCTCATGAGCGCGAGAACGACCGCCAGCGAGAGCCGACCACTGCGTACCATGACGAATCCTCCGCACGCTCCGTCGAGCCCGCTCATGTCGGCGGCCGCTCGTCCGGGCGCGGTCCGCGCTAGCACGCGCGCTCCGTCGCGGTCAAGAAATCGGGCGGTCGAAACCGCAGCAAAAGTCAGGGAATCGAGCGTTCAGGGCGTCGCGACGGTGTGCGTGTGCCCGGCGCGGATGTTGAGGAAGCGGAAGCTCGAGTCTTCGCCGCGATGGAAGCTGATCTCGTGCGGTCCAGCGACGAGCGAGAGGCGCACAGGCGCGGCGCCGACCTCGTGGTCATCGACGAACACGCGCGCAGCGCCGCCGGGCCCGAGGTCGACGACGAGGAGTCCGTCCGCGACGCCGACGGCGACGCCCGCGTCCGCGATGCCAGCCTCGACGCGGCCGAAGCGAAGCTCATCCGCGGTGAGCTCGAGGCGCTCGGCGGCGCCGACCGCGGTCGGTCCGAGTCCCGCGTCGACGTGCGCTTCCGCGGCGGCCGCGGGCGCCGCGTCGGGCGGCATCGACGACGCGCCCGCGTCAGCGGGCGAGGCTCCCGCGTCGGGGAGGGTGTCGCTCGCGGCCGGCGGTTCGCCGCCGAACCACCGGGCCAACGTACCGTCGTCGTAGGCGCGCTTGCCGAAGAAGCCGAGGGCCGCGAGCGAGGCGAGGATGACGAGCCACACGGTCGGGCTCCAGGCGCGTGCCTCGGGCGCGACGGACACCGGCGGAGCGCTCGGGGGCTGCGGCTTCCGGCTCGGGGCCGCTGACTTTGGGTTCGCCGCGGACGGCGTTTCGCTCGCCGACTCGGCCTTCGCCGCCGGCTTCTCGCTCGCCGACTCGCCCTTCGCCGCCGGCTTCTCGCTCGCCGACTCGCCCTTCGCCGCCGGCTTCTCGCTCGC
>CAIUAC010001222.1 GCA_903896985.1 uncultured Sandaracinus sp. | reverse complement strand
GTCGCCGATGGCGACGCGGTGCCGCGTGCGCGCCCGCGTCTTGCGCCGAAGCGCTCGCGGGGAGCGACTCCGCCGCGCAAACGACCGCGAGCACGAGCAGCGCGGCGCGCAGGCAGGCGACGAAGAACGCGAAGCGCCTCGGCGCGTGAAGGCTCGCGCGCGGCATCGTCAGCGGGGGATCTCCGGCAGCTCGACGGCGAGATGATGCAGCACGCTCTCGAGCGTGCGCAGCTCTTCGCGGACGGTGCGGACGTGATTGTGGTAGCCGCGCCCGTCGCCCGCAGCCTCTGCCGCGATCGCGCACTCGGCGTTCTCCGCGACGAGGATCAGATGCGGATGCAGCAGCCGCAGCTCGGTCGGCGGGATCATGTGCCCGATCATCGCGACGTACTGCTGCGCGAGCGGCAGCGAGAAGCGCGCGAGCGCCTCGTTGCCGGGGTGCATCTCGACCCAGCGCATCGTGCGGCGAACGCCGTCGAGCACGAGCACGAGGCGCTGCAGGTACTCGCGGTGCGCGACGGACGGCGGGGGCGTCGGGGCAGCCTGCGCGGCGACCTGCGTCGGCAGCGCGAGCCCGCCCGGCGAGGCGACGAGGAGGACCGCGCCGACCGAGAGGACCGCGAAGAGCGGGAAAGTGCGGAGCTGGCGCATCGAGGGGGCCGCGCGCTCAGTAGACTGTGACGACGAGCGTCACGCGCGCCGCAGCGACGGTCGGTGAGGTCGTGCCGCCGACGGTGGCTGCGCCCGCGAGCGCCGAGAAGAAGAGCCGACCCGCGCCCGCACCGCCGCCTGCGCCGCCACCTCCGCCGTTCGCGCCTGGGGAACCGCCGAGCGTCGCCCCGGCGCCGCCCTGACCGCCTGGGCCGGAGGCGAACCCAGCGGCGGCGCCGCCCGCTGCGGGTGCAACGCCGTCGCCGCCCCGCGCGCCGTTGCCGCCGGCGCTGAAGAGGTCGCTGTCGGAGCCGCCGCCACCGCCGCCGTTGGCGACGATGACGCCGAGCAGCGAGACGCTCGACGCCTCGAGGAACACGGTCCCGCCCGCGCCGCCGCCGCCGCCGCCGTAGCTCCCAGTTCGCCCGCCGCCGCCCGGCGCGCGCACGACGCCTGTCGCGCCCACGGTGATGGAGACGCCCGAGGTGATCTGCAGCGCCCCGCCCCCGCCGCCGCCGGGTCCGCCGTTCGCCGCGTTGGCTCCTGCGCCGCCACCGCCGCCGCCATAGAGCAGCAGCCCATCGCCATCGGCGATCGCGGCACCGCCGGCACCGCCGACGGCGTCGGCGCCGAGGACGGCGACCTGATCCCCGCCCTTGCCACCGGCGCCCGAGTGACCGCCCCCCCCGCCGCCGGACTGTCGGCCATCTGTCAAGCCCTGCAGCTGACCGCCCGCCCCGCCCCCGGGGCCCGCTGCCGCGTTGCGCTCGATGCCGCCGTTACGCCCGCCGGGACCGCCCGTGCCGTCCCGCGCGCCGACGTCGATCACGCCCTCGATCGTCACGCCCCCGGCGACGAGCAGCACGAGCGCGCGCCCGCCGATGCCCGTGATCGACGCGCCGGTCACGACCGTGAGCGAGCCCATCGCGAAGATGCCGAGCTCCGGCGCGGTGCCGCCCTGCGCCGCAGTGCGGAACAGGATGCCCGACGCGTCGCCGGCGGGACCGGCCGCGCGGACCACCGTCGAGCCGTCGCGGATCTCTCCGTTGTCTGTGTTGATGACCCACGAGGGCGTCGTGACCACGACCGCCGCCGTGCCCGCGAAGAGCAGCTCAGGGTCCGGCACATGGCTCGCGCGCACGCGCCCACACGCGGCGCCGACGCTCGTCTCGAGGCAGCCGAGCGCGCCACACGGAGTGCTCGTGACGGCGCCCAGCGCGGTGCAGGTCTCGAGCGTGCTGCCGACGCAGCGAGTGACGCACGAAGGGCCGGCATCGCTCGGACCCGCATCGACTGGACCCGCATCCACGTCGCCCGCATCGGTCGGACCCGCATCGACCTCGCCCGCGTCGGTCGGACCACCATCGAAGTCGCCCGCATCGATCGGACCACCATCGAAGTCGCCCGCGTCGACCTCGCCCGCGTCGACCTGCGCGTCGATGAGGTCGGCATCGACGTGGGCGTCGGCACCGAGGTCCACGCGCGCGTCCCGACCCGCGTCGCGCACCGCGAGGTCGAGCGTGCCGCCGTCGTCCGCGGTGCCGCCACCGAGTCCGGCGCGCTCGACCGCACAGCCCGCGCCGAGGAGCGTCGTCAGCGCGCACACGAAGAGAAGCGTGAAGCGAGCTCGACTCATGGACTGCCTCCGGTCGCCGGCGCGGAAACGTCGGCCTCGAGCGCGACGCGCGCGGCTTGTTGCTCAGCCTCGGACTTCGACCGACCCGTGCCCTCGCCCGCGAGCTCACCGTCGATGCGCAGCGCGACGCGGAACGCGCGCTCGTGCTCGGGGCCCTCGACGGAGACGAGCTCGTAGCGAGGCGCGAGGCGCCCAGCGGCCTGCAAGCGCTCCTGCAGGCGCGTCTTGAAGTCGAGCGCGCCGGGGCTCAGCGCGTCGAAGAGCGGCGCGAACAGCGGACGCCCGAGCGCCATCGCCGCGGCGACGCCGCCGTCGAGGTAGACCGCCGCAAAACAAGCCTCCAACGCGCCCGCGAGCAGGCGCGGCTTCTCGCGTCCGCCCGAGCGCTCCTCCCCTCGACCGAGGCGCAGCGCGGCCCCGATGCCGAGCTCTCCAGCGAGCCGCGCGAGCGCCGGGCCGCTGACGAGCGCCGACCGCCGCTGCGTCAGCTCACCCTCGCGCGCGTCCGGGAAGTGCTCGTGGAGCAAGGTCGCGACGACGAGCCCGACGACCGCGTCGCCGACGAACTCGAGGCGCTCGTTGTCGCGCGCGGAGCCGGGCTGCTCGTGCACGAAGGAGCGATGCGTGAGCGCCTCCTCGAGCAGCGCGGGGCGGGAAAAGGCGTGACCGAGCGCCCGCCCGACGGCGTCGGCATCGGGGGGATTGGACGGGTGCTTCGTGGCGTTGCGCATGCGGTAGGGCCCAGCGGGCCGCCCATCATAGCCGGAGAGCCTTCCGCGCGGTGGAATCGCGAGGTAGCATCGGCGCCATGCTCATCGAGGACGACAAGCTCCGCGCCAAGAAGATCATCACCGCCGACGGTCGGCAGATCGGGGAGATCGTCAGCCTCCAGATCGAGCTCGACGGCTGGCAGGTGAAGTGGCTCGACGTGAAGCTGGCGCGCGAGGTCCTCGACGGACTCAAGGTGAAGAAGCCGTTCCTCGGGACGGTGACGATCCGCCTCGCGCCCGAGCGCGTCCGCAGCGTGACGGATAACGTCGTGCTGACGCTCGACTTCGACGCGTTCGGCACGATGCTCGCGGACGACTCGACCGAGGACGGCGTCGAAAAGAAGAAGTAGTCCGCCGCTGACCGTCAGTTCAGTACTGCTCATGCCGTCCCCTCCGGCATGACCCGAGTATCCGTTCAAACTGAGTCCCTCCCGTACGCAGCCGAGCTCCACGGAGGCCGCGTGCGCCTCCTCGTCGCCGGTCGCCTCGCCGGCACCGGCGCTTGGTGCCTCGGCCGCATCTTCCCGATCGACGGCGGTCGCCTCGGCGTCCCGCGCTACGTCGTCGAGGCGCTCGAGCGGGAGCTCTGCGCGGCGCTCGTGCAGCAAGCCGCCTGAGCCGACTCGCCGAAGGGCGCCGAGCGAATCGCGGCGAAGCCGACGCGGCGCCTGCGCGAACCTCAGGGGAAGAAGCCGCGACGCCCGCGGGTCTTCACGCGCGCGGCGAGGCGCAGCAGATCGGTGCCCGCCCGCAGCATCGCGGTCGAGCCGAGCTTCGAGCCCTGCACGTCGTGCCAGGCGCGCAGCGGCACCTCGAGCAGCTTCTCCGGCGGGAGCGGAGGCGCGCCCTCGCCGCCCGCGAGCAGCCGACCGAGCAGCTCGACGTCGAACGCCCAGCGGGACGAGAACGGCGCCTCGAGCGCGTGCCGCAGCGCCGCGGTGCTGCGGAAGAGCTTCGCGCCGCACTGCGTGTCGTAGATCGGCATCTCGAGCACGAGCGACGCCGTCGTCGCGAACAAGCGCCCCATGTAGTGGCGCGTCGGGTGCCGCGCGACGTCCGCGCCGAGCCGCGCGACGCGCGAGCCCATCACGACGTCGGCGCGCGCCGACTCGAGCTCATCGGCGAGGCGAGAGAGCTCCTGCGGCGGCGTCGCGAAGTCGGCGTCGTAGTAGCCGACGACGTCCGCGCCGCGGTCGAGCGAGGTGCGCAGCCCCGTCCGGACGGCCTCCGCCTTGCCGCGGTTCTGCGGGAGCACGAGATAAGAGGCGCGCTCGGGGTGCCGCTCGCAGAGCGCGGCGAGCACGTCACGCGTGCCGTCGCGCGAGCCGTCGTCGACGAAGAGCACGCTGAGGCGCGGGTCCGTGAGCAGCGCCTCGACCTGCGCGGAGTCGAGCCGCAGCGCCTCGTTGTAACAGGGGATCGTGACGAGCACGGCGGGGGGCGTAGCATGGCGCCTCGTCGCTGACGACACTCTGCGCGGACCGAGCGCGGCGCCCGCGCCATCGCGGTGAGCGCCTTGAAACCGGCTCGCGGTCGCGTAAAACGCGCGCGATGAAGCGGAAGCCGATGCTGACCAAGCGCGAGAAGAAGACCCTCGAGCCGCCGCGCGCGCCGAGAGCACGCCCCGTCGCGGGCGCGGCCGACGGGCACGGCCACGAGCACATCCACTGCGTCGCGTGCGGGCGGCACATCGACGCGAGCGAGCTTCAGGGCGATCAGCCGAAGGCGGCGGTCCTCGCGTGTCAGCACGGCTCGCGCTTCGCCTCGTGCATCGGCTGCGTCGACGCCAGCCAGAGCCTGCTCGACGAGCACGACCGGCTGAACCTGCCGGTCAAGTCCGCCGCCGCCTGGCACTGAGCCTCGCGCCCGTCGCCTGGGTGTGTCGCAGGGCCCACGCCCGGCGTGGGCGGCTCGCCACGGTGACGCGCGCCTCGGGCGCCTGATGCCGCGGCTTCTCGCACGCCGAGCGCTCGGCCCGGGACTTGAAGAGGTGGCACGGCGTGCCCCTCTCGACCGTCCCCAAGCGCCTCGGAGTCGTCGGCGCGGCTGCGCTCATCGCGCTCGCCGCGCTCGTCGCGACGCCCTACCCAGCCGAGCGCCTCACGCCGCGCGCGCGGCAGTCGACGCGCGTGGTCGATCGGCATGGACGCGTCGTCTGGGAGCGCCCCGCGCTCGACGGCGGCTACGCGCGCTTCGTCTCGCTCGACGAGATCTCGCCCTTCGTCGTGCGGGCGACGCTCGCGGGTGAGGATCAGAATTTCTACGCGCACGTCGGGCTCGACCCCGTCGGCATCGCCCGCGCGCTCTGGCTCGACGCGCGCGCGGGGCGCCTCGCGTACGGCGGCTCGACGCTCACGCAGCAGCTCGCGAAGCTCCTCTCGCGGCAGCCGCGCACGCTGCTCGGCAAGCTCGTCGAGGCGACGGACGCGCTCCGCCTCGAGCGCACGCTGTCGAAGGATGAGGTGCTCGCGCAGTACCTGAACCGCGCGTACTACGGGCGAAACGCGTACGGCATCGAGGCGGCGGCGCAGCGCTTCTACGGCAAGGCCGCGAAGGCGCTGACGCTCGATGAGGCGACGCTGCTCGCGGTGCTGCCGCGGGCGCCGTCCGCCTACGAGCCGGAGCAGCACTCGGCGCGCGTGCTCGCGCGGCGCGCGAAGATCCTCACGCGGCTCGCGGACCTCGGCTGGGTCGAGCGGGACGCCGCCTCGCGCGCGGCTGCGACGCCGCTCCACACGCTGCCGTATCCGCACCAGAGCCCCGCGGCGCCGCACCTCGTCGACTGGCTGCTCGTGCACGACGCGCTCCCCGTAGGCGCGCCGCTGGTGCAGACGACGCTCGATCTCGCGCTGCAAGAGCGCCTCGAGCAGCGCGTGCGCGCGCACCTCCACGACGTCGCCGCGCGCGGCGTGACGCAGGCGGGCGTCGTGGTGGTCGACGTGCGCACGGGCGATGTGCTCGCGATGGTCGGCTCGCGCGCGTACGGCGAGCGCGCGGTGCAGGGCTCGGTCAACGCCGTCACGGCGACGCGGCACCCCGGCTCGACGCTCAAGCCGTTTCTCTATGCGCTCGCGCTCGAGGACGGCGCGCACCCAGGCACGCCCGTCTTCGACGTGCCGACGACGTTCCGCGGCTACGCGCCGCGCTCGCTCGACGGGCGCTATCGCGGCGTCGTGTCGCTGCGCGAGGCGCTCGGCAGCTCGCTCAACGTGCCGGCGACGCGCCTCGCGTCCGAGGTCGGCGTCGATCGCTTCGCGCAGACGCTGCGCGCCGCGGGGCTCAGCACGATCGACACGGGCGCCGCGCGGTATGGAGTGTCGCTCGCGCTCGGCGGCGGTGAGACGCGCCTCGTCGATCTCGCGGAGGCGTACGCGACGCTCGCGCGCGGCGGCGCGCATCAGGCGGTGCGCGTCGTGCTGCCGGGCGACGGCGAGCGCGACGCGCGCCCCGTCACGCGCGTGCTCAGCGAGGAGTCCGCGTACCTCACCTCGCGGATGCTCGCGGACGCGCAGGCGCGCCGGCGCACGTTCGGGATGGAGACGCCGCTCGACTTCGCGTTCGAGGTCGCGGTCAAGACGGGCACCTCGCAGGGCTATCAGGACGACGTCGTCGTCGGCTACACGCCGGAGGTCGTCGTCGCCGTGTGGGCGGGCAACTTCGACGGCGCGCCGACGCACGAGGTGCTCGCGATGGACGGCGCCGCGCCGCTGTTCCGGGACGCGATGCTCGCGGCGAACGAGTCGATGCGCGGCGCACGTCCAGAACAGCCGCGCTTCGTGCGCCCGGCGGGCATCGTCGAGCGCGAGGTGTGTCCGCTCTCGGGGCTGCTGCGCGGGCCGCACTGCCCGGACGCGCGGGTCGAAGAGGTCGCGCTCGCGCACGCGCCGACCGCGACGTGCGCTTGGCACCGCGCCGACGGACTCGCGCTCCCCGCCGAGGTCAGCGTTTGGCGAGCGGACGCGACCTCGCTGCCCGCGGCGGACGGCGGCGCGCGCGTCGAGATCCTCGGCCCCGCGCACGACGCCCGCTTCGTGCTCGATCCGGTGCTGCCGCGCTCGCGCCAAGCCGCGCACCTGCGCGTCGCGGTGCGCGCGCCCGGCGTCGCGTCGGTGCGCTGGGAGGTCGACGGCGTGCTGCTCGCCGACGCGCGCGCG
>CAIUAC010001221.1 GCA_903896985.1 uncultured Sandaracinus sp. | reverse complement strand
TTCGCGCTCGGCGCCTATGGCGGAATGCTGCTCTCAGACCGGGTCGGACCGCGCGGCTTTCGCGCCTTCGGCATCGCCGCCGGCATCCTCTCGTCGCTGTTCTTCGTGCTCACGCTGCTCGTGCTGCTCGGCGAGCGGCGCTAGAAGGCGACGTCCTCCCGCGGTTCGACGAAACCCGTCTCCGGGTCGAGCGTCAGCAGCATGACGAGCGCGTCCTCCTCGTCCTCCGCGTAGTAGCGCGGGCGCACGCCGATCACGGCAAAGCCTGCGGCCCTGTAGAGGCGCTGCGCGGCCGCGTTTCCGCGGCGCACCTCGAGCGTGACGTGGCGAGCGCGGTGCGCGCGGGCAAAGCCGAGCAGGTCGTCGAGCAGCAGCTGCGCATACCCTCGGCGGCGCAGCTCGGGGGCCGTCGCGAGGTTCAACACATGCACCTCGTCCCGCACGAGCCAGAAGTTGGCGAACGCGCAGATCGGGCCTCCCGGCGCCGCGCGCAGGGTGCGCAGCATCGACCACGAGCGCGCGAGCTCCTCCGCGAAGACCTCGCGCCCCCAGGGTTGCGCGAACGCGCTCGCCGCGAGCGCCGTGACCTCGTCGAGGTCGCCCTCGGTCATCGGCGCGATCAGGGGCGCGCTCGCAGCAGGCACTCTACTTCTCGGGCGGCGGCAGCACGCTCGCGTCGGGGCGCGCGTCGGCGTGCCCGTCGTACTTCGAGTCCGCCTCGATGAAGATCTGCTGCATATGGGGCAGCTCCTTGCGGATCGCGATCTCGACCTCGTCGGTCGTCGCCTCGAGCTCCGTCACCGTCAGCGAGCGGTCGAAGTCGACCTTCAGCGCGAGCAGCACATCGTCCGGTCCGCGGTGCATCGAGAGCAGCTGCGGCACGCCGCGCACGCCCTTGACGCCGAGCGCGATGCGGTGAATCGCGCGGCGGTCCTCGATCGTCGCGCTCTCGCCGACGATCAGCGAGTGCGTCTCGCGCGAGAGGAAGTACGCGACCACGCAGAGCAGCACGCCGATGGTGAGCGACGCGATACCGTCCCAGCCGGCCCAGCCGGTGAGGTCCGAGAGTCCGACGCCGAGGAGCGCGACGGCGAGGCCGACGAGGGCCGCGGAGTCCTCCATGATCACGACCGGGATGGTCGGATCCTTCGCCTCGATCAGCGCGCGGAGGAGCGAGCGGTCGCCCTTGTACTTCTTGAACTCGCCCCACGCGACGGAGAACGAGTAGCACTCGAAGACGAAGGAAGTGCCGAGTACGCCGTAGTTCCAGAGGTTCGAGCCGTGGTGCTCGTGAAGGTCGCCGGCGGCAGCGCCGAGCGACAGGATCTTGTGCACACCCTCGTACACGGCGAACACGCCGCCGACGGTGAAGAGCATCATGCTGACGACGAACGGCCAGAAATAGCGCTCGATCGTGCGGCCGAACGGGTGCTGCTCGGTAGGCTTCTTCAGCGCGAGGCGCATCCCGAGCAGCAGCAGGATCTGGTTGCCGGTGTCGGCGACGCTGTGCACCGCCTCCGCGAGCGTCGCGGCGCTGCCTGTGATGAACGCGGCGGCGAACTTGCTGAGCGCGATGGCGAGGTTGCCCGCGAGCGCGGCGATGACGACCTTCGTGGAGTTGGCTTCAGCGGACATATTCGCTGCCTTTGTAGCGCACTCGGACGAAGACGCAGCGCAGCTCAGCTCAGCGCAGCGCAGCTCAGGGGTCGCGGAGCACGATGCGCAGCGGCGTGCGCGCGCGGAGCACGCCGACCCAGCGGGCGACGGCTCGCTCGAGCGCAGCCTGCGCCGCCCAGATGCGCAGCGGCTCGCGCGCCTCCTCGAGCTCGAGGTCGGCGAACGGGTGCTCCCCCGTCAGGTACAGGCGCTCGACCTCGGCGTCGGAGATTTCCGTCGTTCCCTCGAGGTTGGCCGTGAGGAACGCGCCCACCACCGCGCGCCGTCGCGCCAGCTCGTCGACCTCGGACGGCGACGCGCCGACCGCGCGAAGCAGCCCCGCGAGCCGCTCGGCGCCGCCAGCCTCCGCCTCGAGGCGCTCGCGCTCGTGGAGCACGTCCGCCGTCGAGGGCGGTCGAATTCGCACGCGCGCGGCCTCTCGCGCGATCAGCAGCTCACCGACGAGCTCATCGAGCGTCGCGCGCACGAGCGCCGTCGGCAGCGGCGCGAGCGGCAGCGGACTGTCGGGCGCCTGCCCGGCGAGGTGCAGCCGCGCCCGGAGCTCCACGTCGCTGCGCAGGAGCACGTCGACGCCTGGGCCGGGCGCGAGCCCGCCGACGAGCGCGGCGAGGCCGTCCGCGTGCACGCGTCCCTGCGCCTGCAGCGGGGTCGAGAGCAGCAGCGCGGCGCCGAGGAGCCCGCCGAGCAGCGCAGTGCCGAGCAGCGCAGTGCCGAGCGGCGCCATCGGGCCCGCGCACCAGCGAGCGAGCTCAGTCGGTCTCGAGCGGGCCATCCGTCGCGCCGCTGTCGTGATCGCCACGGTCGCGATCCTCGTCGTCCTCGTCGTCCTCGTCGTCGCGCTCTCCATCGGAGAGGATCGCGCCGTCCCGCGGGGCGCCGTCGGCCTTCATGCGGGCGTGCGGCACGTGGCGGCGGTCGCGCAGGAACTCGAGGAAGGCGAGCGCTGCGTCGAGGTCGCGCGCGGGCAGCGCCTCGATCAGATCGGCGAGGCGGCGACGCTGGACGTCCGCGATCTCGGCGCGCGTGCGGCGCCCCGGGCGCTCGGCCTCTTCGCGCTCGGCCTGCGCGCGGACGTCGTCGGCGCTCGGCACCTCCCACTGCGGGCGCGGCACGGCGGCGAGGCCGTGCGTCTCGAGCCAGCCCTCCATGCAGGTGCGCAGGCGCTCGGAGCGAAACGTGAACCAGCGCTCGCGCTCGACGGGGAACGCCATCAGCACGTCCTTGAAGCGGCGGAACGCGCCCTTTCCGTCGATCGCCTGCACGAGCTTGGTGCGGAACTCCGACTCCTCGACCGTCGCGATGAAGCGCTCCATCCAGCGGTACTGCTCGCGCGACGAGACCGGATCGACGCGCAGGTAGCCGGCGTCGGTGCCGATGCGCGCGTGCATCCCGGGGTCGGCGATGCCGTCCACGACGCGGATGACCTCACCCGTCGCGAGCTGCAAGTAGCTGTGCACCTCCGGCGCGTTGTTCTCGAAGGCGTCCTCGAGAGCCTCCCAAGCGATGGGGACCTCGCGCTTCGGACCGGTGGAGGCTTCTGCGGCGGAGTCGTTCTTCAGAGGCTTCTTGAGGTCAGTCATGCCGGGGTCGCCTCGCTTCTCGCACGCGCGACGGCTCGACGCCACCGCGCGAGCTGAGCATCGCGCTCAGGCTTCGCCAGATGGGGCTCGAACGTGCGCTCGAGATGGTGCGCCTTCGTGACGTCCTCGGTGCCACGAAAGACGCCGACCGCCAGCCCCGCGAGGTACGCCGCGCCGAGCGCGGTCGTCTCGACGGAGCGCGGGCGGTCGATGGGCGCGCCGAGCAAGTCGGCCTGAAACTGCATCAGGAGCTCGTTCGCCGCGGCGCCGCCGTCCACTCGCAGGCGCGCGAGGGGCGTGCCGGCGTCGAGCTCCATCGCCGAGACGAGGTCGGCGATCTGAAACGCGATGCCCTCGAGCGCGGCGCGCGCGAGGTGCGCCGCCTTGGTGTCGCGAGAGATGCCCGCGATGAGCCCGCGCGCATACGGGTCCCAGTACGGCGCGCCGAGCCCGGCGAGCGCCGGCACGAACATCACCTCACCCGAGGACTCGACCTGCCGCGCGAGCGACTCGACCTCGGCCGCCGACTTGATGATCCCGAGCCCGTCGCGGAGCCACTGCACCGCCGCGCCCGCGATGAACGAGCTGCCCTCGAGCGCGTACGTCGTCACGCCGCCGAGGCGCCACGCGATGGTCGTCACGAGCCCGTGCGTCGAGGGCACCGCGCGAGTGCCCGTGTTCATCAGGAGAAACGCGCCCGTGCCGTAGGTGCACTTCGCGTCGCCGACGGCGAAGCAGGTCTGCCCGAAGAGCGCGGCCTGCTGATCGCCCGCCATGCCCGCGAGCGGCACGCCGTCCGGCAGCCCGCGCACCGACTTGGTGCGCGCGTAGATCTCCGAGCAAGAGCGCACCTCCGGCAGGAGCGCGAGCGGCACGCGCAGCAGCTCCGCGAGCTGCGGATCCCACTGCCCCGCGTGGATGTCGTAGACGAGCGTGCGGGACGCGTTCGTCGCGTCCGTGACGTGCACGGCGCCGCCCGAGAGCCGCCACACGAGCCAGCTGTCGATCGTGCCGAAGGCGAGCTCACCGCGCTCGGCGCGAGCGCGCGCGCCGGGCACGGCGTCGAGGATCCACTCGATCTTCGTGCCGCTGAAGTACGGGTCGAGCACGAGCCCAGTCTTCTGGCGGAAGAGCGCCTCGTGACCCGCCGCGCGCAGCGCCTCACACCGCGCCGCCGTGCGCCGATCTTGCCAGACGATGGCGCGGTGGATCGGCTCGCCCGTCGCGCGATCCCAGATGACGGTCGTCTCGCGCTGGTTCGTGATGCCGATGCCCGCGCACTCGGACGCGGGCACGCCGGCTGCGCGATAGGCGTCCTCGAGCGCGCCGTCGATCGACGCGCCGATGTCGCCGAGGTCGTGCTCGACCCAGCCGGGCTGCGGGAAGTGCTGCGCGAACTCGCGGGTCGCTTTGCCGAGGATTCGACCATCGTCGGAGAGGAGGACGGCGGTGCTGCCGGTCGTCCCTTGATCAATCGCGAGGAGGTGGCGGGGCATGGAGCTGGGACGCTAGCCGGTGGTGCGCGGTGCTGTCTACGGCGTTGCGCTGCGGCTCGCCCCCACCCCAGCCCGCCCCCGAGGGGGCGGGAGTTTCGGGGATGGGACAGCCGTCGCAGAGGTGTGTCGGGAGACGGTGAGCGCCGGCGCGGCCGCCGCACATCGCCGGGGGCGGCGCGCGAAGGGCTGCGGGTTGTGGCGGTCGGGTAAGAGGGTGCGGCTTCGCTCCCGACGTGCGCTTGCGCGAGATTCATGGGGCGCGGTGGACCACGCGGGAAACGGCAGCCCGGCGGGGAAGCTCACGATGGACCACGCGGGAAACGGCAGCCCGACGGCTGAGTTCACGCTGGACCACGCGGGAAGCGGCAGCCCGGCGGGGAAGTTCACGATGGACCACGCGGGGAACGACGTTCCAGCCGCTCGGTTCACGAGGAGTGCGCGAGGAATGCCGTTCCAGCCCCTGGGTTCACGAGAACCGCGCGGGTGACGCCGTCGCAGCCTCGAGGTTCCCGAAAACCGGCTGAATAGTGCGGGTTCAGGGCGCTGTGGACGGGTGCGACGGGCGACGGGGCGGCACCGGATGGGACGTGTTGCAGAAATCAACCTGCGGTCGCGCTGTCGGTCTCAGGCGCGCCCATCCAAGTGAAAGTGCTTGATCTCGCCGCACATATAGGTGCTGTCGAAGAACGTCACATCCCCGCTCTCGACCGAGTAAGTGGCGCCGACCAAGCCGAGCTCGCCGCGCTCGATCAGCTGCCGCAGCACGACGCTCCGCTCGATCACCTCCTCGACCGAGCGATGCACCTGGATGTGCGAGACGCGCTCGACGAACTCGACGTTCGCCGAGGTGCGGTTCTCCTTCACCTGCCGCTCGAAGTAGACCGACGGCTGGATCTTGTTGAGCAGCGTCGAGAGATTGCCGAGCTGCAGCCCATCGCACGCGCCCTGGATCGCGCCGCAGTGGCTGTGCCCGAGCACCACGACGAGGCGCGAGCCGGCGACCTTCGCCGAGAATTCCATCGAGCCGAGGATGTCCTCGTTGATGACGGGGCCTGCGACGCGGATCGAGAAGATGTCGCCGAAGCCCTGGTCGAAGATCAGCTCGGCAGACGTGCGGCTGTCGATGCAGCTGAGGATGGTCGCGAAGGGGAACTGCCCCTCGCGCGTCTCGTTGACCTGCCGTAGCAAGTCCCGGTTCGCGCGGAGGTTATCCTTGAAGCGCTGGTTCCCCTGCTGGAGGTACTCGAGCGCGTGCGCCGGGGTCAGCGTCGCTTGGCTATCGCGGGTGTGGGCTCGCACAGCGCGCGTTCTTGCAGCGCGCGAGGGCAAGTGGCAACGGGCGCCCTCGCCCATTGCGCCGTCAGACGGGCTCGGGTACGGGCGTCTCACTCGACTCATGCGCTTCCTGCACACCTCGGACTGGCACCTCGGACGGCTCTTCGGGCAGACCTCGCTGATCGAGGATCAGGCGCACGCGCTCGCGGGGCTGCGCGTGTTGCTGCGTGACGCGCGCCCCGACGCGCTGCTGATCGCCGGAGACGTCTACGACCGCGCGGTGCCTCCGCCGCTCGCGGTGGAGCTGTTCGACGACTTCTTGCACGCCGTGAGCGCGGAGCTGCGGCTGCCCGTCGTGATCATCGCGGGGAACCACGACTCGCCGGAGCGGCTCGGCTTCGGCGCGCGGCTGCTCGCGCGGTCGGGCGTGCACGTCGCGGGCAAGGTGCGCGGCGCGCTCGAGCCCGTCGTGCTCGAGGACGCGCATGGGCGCGTGCACGTGCTGCCGCTGCCGTACGCGGAGCCCGCCGTCGTGCGCGAGGTCTTCGCGCGAGCGGACCTGCACGGGCACGACGCGGCGATGGGCGCGCAGCTCGAGGCGGCGCGCGCGCAGGTCCCCGCGGGCGAGCGGTCGGTGCTCGTCGCGCACGCGTTCGTGGCGGGCAGCGAGGCGTCGGGCTCCGAGCGCGCGCTGTCGGTCGGGGGCAGCGACGCCGTCGACGCCGCGAGGATGCACGGCTTCTCGTACGTCGCCCTCGGGCACCTGCACGGGCCGCAGCGAGTCGGCGCCGAGAACGTGCGCTACAGCGGCTCGCTGCTGAAGTACTCGTTCTCCGAGGCGACGCACACCAAGGGAGTGTCGCTCGTGACGCTCGACGCCGCGGGCGCGTGCAGCGTCGAGCAGCTCGCGCTTCCGACGCTGCGCAACCTGCGCAAGCTGCGCGGCACGCTCGCAGAGGTGCTCGCGATGGGGCGCACGGATCCGCAGCGCGACGACTACCTCGAGGTGACGCTGCTCGACGAGCGCGCCGTGCTCGACGCGATGGCGCGGCTGCGCGAGGTCTATCCGAACGTGATCGAGTTTCGGCGCCCGGCGCTCGAGCAGACGGGCACCGGCGGCGCGAGCCGGGACCACCGAGAGGTCACGACGATCGACCACTTCGCGGACTTCTTCGAGCACGTCGTCGGGACCCCGCTCGACCCTCCACAGCGCACGTATCTCCACGCGATGCTCGACACGGACGCGCAGCGGGAGCGCACCTCGTGAGGCCGCTGCGCATCGAGGTGACGGCGTTCGGGCCCTACGCGGGCACGCAGGTCTTCGACTTCGCGGAGCTCGAGGGGCGCAGCTTCTTTCTCATTCACGGGGCGACGGGCGCGGGCAAGACGACCGTGCTCGACGCGCTCTGCTTCGCGCTCTACGGCGACGCGTCGGGCTCGGCGCGCGACGGCCGCGGGCTGCGCTCGGACTACGCCGCGCCGGACCTGCGCACGCGGGTGACGGTGGACTTCGCGCTCGGCGGCGTCAGCTATCGCGCCCAGCGCTCACCCTCGTGGGAGCGCCCGAAGAAGCGCGGCGAGGGGATGACCGAGGAGAAGGGCGAGGCGACGCTCTGGCGCCTCGACGCGGGCGCGGAGCCGCACGTGCTCGCGACGGGCGACGGCAAGGTGACGACCGCGGTCGAGGGGCTGCTCGGCTTCGAGAGCACGCAGTTCCGGCAGGTCGTCGTGCTGCCGCAGGGCGAGTTCCGAAAGTTCCTGCTGGCGAACGTCAGCGAGCGCGAGGGCATCCTCGCGGCGCTGTTCAAGACGGGGCGCTTCGCCGCGGTCGAGAAGTCCCTCAAGGAGGCGGCGGTCGACCTCATCAGGCGCCGACAGGCCGCCGTGCAGGCGCGCGACGTGGTCCTCGAGCAGGTGGGCGCGGAGGATCACGCCGCGCTCGACGCGCTGCGCGCCGCGAGCGCGCTCGACGTCGCGTCGGCCACCGCCGCGGCAGACGACGCGCGCCGTGCCGCTGAGCTCGCGCAGGCTGCGTTCGCCGCAGGGAGACAAGCGAAGGCGGCGCTCGACGAACGGGAGCAGGCCGAGCGCGCGCTGGCCGAGCTCGA
>CAIUAC010001220.1 GCA_903896985.1 uncultured Sandaracinus sp. | reverse complement strand
GGCGTCGCGCGCCTCAGACCGCTGGCGACACCGCACTTGAGCTGACGCGGTCGAAGTCGGCTCCGTACACTGTTGACGACCGCTGGTGAGCGTGCGCCCGAAGGCGCTGCACGCGAGGATGAGCGTCGCTGGAGTCGCGCGCGGGCTCGCTACGCCTCCGATGAGGCGTGTGGCCTCCCGGGCGAGAACTCTGCGGTGGATGTTGGACGATTGGAGGTTCATCAGGATCCTGGTGGACGAGCGACATGACCTGCCGCGGGGCTCGTCGCTCCCATTGGCAGGACGCTCCGCGGGGCCAGGTCCTGACAGCGGGAGCGCGGATTTCTGCGTCGAGACGGGGGATATTGCCGGGCGAGCGGGAGTTCGTGGGCCAAGATCTCGCGGTGCCGCGACGACGCGGGTCTCAGGCGCGTCTCGACGGGGCCGTACCCTCAGCGTCAGGCGGGTCATCACCGATCTCCTGTCGACAAGTGCCGATTGATGGGGCACGGCTGCGGTTCGACGGGACGGGGCGATTGGCAGAGACCGCTAGCGGCCGCCGGAACAGGAGCGCCGTCGACCGCGGCGCAGGCATCGCGAGGGCCGCGGGGTCGGCGTGCTCTGGCCCTCGGCGGCACCGAGCCAACACGAAACGAGAAACCGGCTGTCAGACCGCGGCACCGGGTGCGTCAGACAGGCATGACTACCACCCAACAGAGTGCCGCGCGTGACCAGGCTGAGTCGATCGTGCTGAAGTTCACTGGATTCGCCGTCCTTACTGGCGCCGTGCCGGTTCCCGCTACCTCTCTCGCCATCGTGGCGGAGAACGCCGCCATGGTGGCTGCCGTGGCTAGCGCGATGCGCGTTCCCGTCTCGCTCGGCGCCGTCGTCGGCTCGATGGGCGCGCTCGGCGCGGCCAACGTCTTTGGGCGGGCCGTGTTCGTCGAGGGTGCGCGGGCGCTCGGCTGGTTCGGGGGACCACTCGGAGTCGGTGGAGTGATGGCCCTCGGCGCGACGACAGCGGGCCTGCAGACGTGGACCCTCGGTCAGCTTGCGATCTCGCTGTGCGCCAATGGCGGAGCTCCCTTGCAGCCGGAGGTCGCTCGTGCGGTGATCGACGCGGCGGGCGAGTCGTACAAGAGCGCGCGCGAGCGCGCGAAAGAGGAGGCACGCAAGGAGTGACGCGCGGGCGACGGCGAACTTCCGTTGTTGGCGGCCACCCGCGGGGACTGAGGCGCGCGCGAGTCGTTCGACGGCCTGCGCGACCGGGCGAAGGACGGCGCGCGACGTACGTGAAGAGCCGCGGCACCATGAGCGGGGTCGAGTCGGGCAGCCGATGCAAATCGACTCCCGTGAGAAGACCATCAGCGATGTCCTCAAGTGCCTACACAATCGTGGAATGAAGTCGGCGAAGGAGCTGGAACGCCTCGACGAGCTCTCGGCCGAGCGCACCCGGCGAGCCGTCGTCCGCTTCACCTCCACGGGTGGCGGCGACGTCGTCGAACTGCAAGGCAGCGACGCCGAGTTCGTCCTGCGTGTCGACGGTCGACGCGTCCGCTTCGAACTGGACCCCGCCGCCGGCGTGCCGCGCGCGCTCCACGTTCTGGCGCGGGGCTCGCCGTACCGGCGCTGACGGGCGGGCGGCCTCGGCTTCAGGCCGTGAGAGCCTTTCAGAAACTCGTTCCCGCCGCGGTCAGTCCGGCGTGCGCGCCAGCGTCCATGTTGCCACCCCTTCTTCGCGAGTTCGCCCGCAGCGACCGCCCACGCGCGCCCCCGGCGCGTTACCCTCCGCAAGCGACACGCATGGACCCGCTCGATCAGCCCGCTCAGCTCAAGGCGTTCGCATATCTGAACGCCGAGAAGGCGCGCCTCTACCGGTCCATCATGTCTGCGTTCACCGACGCAAAGGAGCGATTTGCGCTGCACCTCCGCCCCGCGGACTTGCTCGCCGCGGTCGTGGGCACGACGCACGCCGAGGACGTGGTGCCCGTCGGCGAGCCAGAGATCGAGGCAGCCCTCGGGCAGCTGTGCGACTGGGGCAACCTCGAGGCCCATCCCGACTTGGCCGAGGTCTCCACCGTCGAAGACTTCTATCGCCCGCGGTTTCTCCATCAGCTCACGACCGAGGGCGAGGCCGCAGAGCGCGCCGTTCGGCACTACTTCGACGCGCTCGTTCAGCCGGGCGAGCTGCAGGCTGCGGCGCTCGCAGACATCCTGACGCTCCTCGGTGAGCTCGAGCAGCTCGCGAAGGAGCCCGAGCCCGACGCGGGCAAGGTGCACCGCGCCCTCCGGTCGCTCCGCGAGCGCTTCGACGAGCTCACCGCGCGGGCTCAGGCGTTCATCTCCAGCCTGCAACGCACGATCGATCTGCACTCGTTCGCGGAGGCGAAGTTCCTCACGTACAAGCGTACGTTGGTCGAGTACTTGGAGCGCTTCATCGGCGAGCTGGTCATCGCCACGGCGGCGATCGGCGAGGGCATCCAGAGTCTCGAGCGAGCAGATGGGGCCCTCGAGCGAATCCTCGCCATCGCGGCGAGTCGAGAGCTCGGCGATGCGATCGCAGCGACGGAGGACGACCAGCGCCGAGCGCTCGAGAGCTGGCGCGCGCGCTGGGCCGGCTTGCGAGGCTGGTTCCTCGGCACGCGCGAGCGCCCATCTCAGTCGGAGGTGCTCCGCGGACGGGCGCGCTCAGCGATTCCCGCATTGCTGAGCGCGATCGCCGGCATCCACGACCGCCGCGCGACGCGCACGGATCGCGCGGCAGACCTCAAG
>CAIUAC010001219.1 GCA_903896985.1 uncultured Sandaracinus sp. | reverse complement strand
TCGTGCCGTCCGGCGAGATCACCGCCTGCGCGCTGATCGCCTCGTCGTCGAAGTGCGACGGGTTGTCCGTCACGAAGCGCCAGCGGATCGTCGCGGTCGTCGGGCCCGCGTACGGGCTGCGCCCGGTGTGGCGGCGATCGCCGCGGAAGGCGAGCGGCGGCCCGGCGGGCGGCGGCGGGACGTGCGGGCGCCTGACCTGCGTCGGCGCGGCGCGGGGGCCGTCCGGCGTGTGGATCGGTGTGCCGCGCGCGTCGGCGAGGGGCGTCGCCGGGCCCTCGGCCGCGCGGCGTCCGAGCCAGACGAACACGGTCGCCGTGAGCGCAGCGCCCCAGAGCGCTCCGAGCACGAGCATGCGAACGACGGTCGAGCGGGTGGGCTTGGCGAGAGACACGATACGCCGCGGACGCGTAGAGGAATCTGCCCGCGCGGTCAACCGCTCCATGCCGCCGCGCCCGCCGCGCCCCGGCTCCGATCCCAGTTGGCAAGCGGCCGAGCGCGCCTGTACGTTGCGCGGCGTGACGCTCGCACTCGATACGCTCAACGCGCCTCAGCGCGCGGCGGTTCTCCACGCAGACGGCCCGCTCGTCGTGTTCGCCGGCGCAGGCTCCGGCAAGACGCGCGTCATCACCTACCGCATCGCGCACCTGATCGGTGAGCGCGGCGTGCCGCCTTGGCGGATCCTCGCCGTCACCTTCACGAACAAGGCCGCCGGCGAGATGAGGGAGCGCCTCGCGCACCTCGTCCCGCAGGGCGGGCGCGACGTCTGGGTCGGCACCTTTCACGCGATCTGCGCGCGCATCCTGCGCAAGTACGCGGACCTCGCGGGCGTCCGCAAGGACTTCACCATCTACGACGACGCCGACCAGCGCGCGATGATCAACCGCGTGCTCTCGGACCTGAAGCTCGACGACAAGCGCTACGACCCGAAGAAGGTCGCGGGGCTGATCAACCGCGCGAAGCAAGAGGTCATCTCGCCCGAGCAGATGCCGTCGAACGACGCCTATCACGAGGTCGTGCAGCGCATCTACGCGACCTACGAAGACCGGATGCGCGCGGCGGGCACGCTCGACTTCGGCGATCTGCTCTATCGCGTCGTCGTCGCCGCGGAGCAGAGCAAGCCGCTCCGCGACGAGCTCTCGACGCGCTTCACGAACGTGATGGTCGACGAGTTCCAAGACACCAATCACGTGCAATTGCGCCTCGTGAAGCTCGTCTCCGAGGTGACGCGAAACCTGACCGTCGTCGGCGACGACGACCAGGCGATCTACCGCTGGAGAGGCGCCGATCGCCGCAACATCCTCGACTTTCAGAAGAGCTTCCCCGACGCGCAGCTCGTCAAGCTCGAGCAGAACTACCGCTCGACCAAGCGCATCCTGCGGTCCGCGCACGCGGTCGTCTCGCGCAACGTCGACCGCGAGCCGAAGACGCTCTGGACCGACAACGAGGAGGGCGGGCCCGTCCTCGTCGTCAAGTGCGGCGACGAGCGCGACGAGGCGCGCCTCGCGGCGGAGACGGCGAAGGAGCTCGTGCGCTCCGGGCGCTCGCTGACCGAGATGGCCATCTTCTATCGGATTCACGCGCAATCGCGCGTCTTCGAGGAGGCGCTGCGCGCGTCGAACGTCTCGTATCAGGTGATCGGCGGCGTGCGCTTCTACGACCGCGCCGAGGTGAAGGATCTGCTCGCGTATCTGCGCGTCGTCTCCAACGTCGACGACGACGTCAGCCTGCTGCGCATCGTGAACGTGCCGACGCGCGGTATCGGCAAGACGAGCCTCGACAAGGTGATGGAGATCGCCGCGCGGCACGGCGCGAGCATCTGGTCCGCGATGAACGAGGCGGCGCAGACGAACGCGCTCGGCGCGACCTCGAAGAAGCTCGCGTCCTTCCTCGCGCTCCTCGAGAAGCTGCGCGTGCGCGCGAGCAGCGGCGAGGGCCCGGCGGGGCTCGCGCGCGTCGTGCTCGAAGAGACGAACTACGAGAAGTCCCTGAAGGACGACGACACCCCCGAGGCCGACGCGCGCCTCGAGAACCTGCGCGAGCTGATCGGCTCGATGGAGGAGTTCGAGCAAGAGGCCGAGACGCCGACGCTGACCGCCTTCCTCGAGCTCGTCACGCTGCAGACCTCCGCGGACGAGGCGGGCTCAGGCGACAAGCTCACGCTGATGACGGTGCACGCGGCCAAGGGCCTCGAGTTCCCCGTCGTGCTCGTCGCGGGCCTCGAGGAGCAGATGTTCCCGTACCGCGGCCTCGACGCGGACGACGACCCCGAGGAGCTCGAGGAGGAGCGCCGCCTCGCCTACGTCGCCTTCACGCGCGCGCGAGAGAAGCTCGTGCTCACCTGGACGCCGCTGCGCCGCGTCTTCGGGCAGCCGCGCATGAACTCCCGCTCGCGCTTCCTCGACGAGCTCCCGAAGGCCGACCTCCGCGAGCTCTCGACCGGCACGCCGCGCGCTGCGTCGTTCGCCGACCGGCCGAGCGCCGGCAGCAGCGGCTCGGGCTACGACGGCGACCGCCCGTGGTCGCACCCGCAGCAGGGCAACGCCGCGCGCAGCAGCGCAGTCCGGGGCCGCGCGACGGGCACCGCGAGCCCGAGCCTCGCGAGCGGCGACGGCTTCCGCGCGAGCTCCTACGGCGGCGAGCGTCCCCCTCCGGCGAGCACAGCCGCGCGCGGCGGCTCGTACGTCGACCACAGCGAGGGCGACGTCGCCGGCGAGGACGGCGGCTTCTACATCGGCATGGCCGTGACGCACGCCAAGTACGGCGTCGGCAAGGTGCAGAGCGTCCATGGCGGGCTGCCACCGAAGCTCACCGTCGCCTTCCCCGGCTGGGGCGTGAAGCAACTGGTCGCGAGCTACGTTCAGCCCGCGTGAGGCCGCGGCGCGCGTCGCCCGGCCGACGCCGAGCCACGCACCTCCCGCGCCGGGCCGCGCGGCGCTACTCCGCCTTCGACTTCGTGCTCGGCGTGCTGCTCGGCGCGGGCGTCGAGGGTGCGCTCGCCGGCGCGGGCGTGCTCTTGGGCGTCGTCGTCGAGGAGCTGCTGCTCGAGCTGCTGCTCGAGCTACCGCTCGAGGAGCCGCTGTCGCTCTTCACCTTCGACTTCGGCGTCGAGCTGTAGAGATCCGAGTACCAGCCGCCGCCCTTCAAGATGAAGTTCGCGCCGCCGGAGATCATCCGCTTGGCCTTCAATTTCTTGCACTTCGGGCACTTCTTGATGGCGTCGTCCACCATCCGCTGCTCGAGCTCCCACGCGTGTTTGCACGCCTCACACACGTACTCGTACGTCGGCATCTGATCCCTTTACTTCGTGGCGCTGATCGCTCAGCCCCTGGCTACGTTCGGCTGACGGCTCAGCCCTTGGCTGTGTCGGGCTGACGGCTCAGCCCTTGGCTTCGCGCTGTTTCAAGGCGTCGAGCGCCGCGTCGAGCTCCGCCATCTCCTCGGCGGTCGGCTCGGCTTCCTCGGCCACTGCCTCGACGCGCGTCGCGACCGCCGGCTTGGCTGGCACGACGCCCATCTTGCGCTTCAGCTCCTCGAGGTCCGCGTCCGCGCCGCTCGTCGCCTCGAGCTGGCTGAACTTGTGCTTCAGCACATCGCCCGAGTACTCCTCGCTGAGCTCGGCGCCGGCCTCGGCCTCGGCCTCGATCTGATCGATCTTCTGCGCCATCCGATCGAACGTCTCGAAGGCGCTCTGATCGTTCAGCCCACTCATCGTGTTCTGAATCTGCTTCATCGCCTCCGCGCGGCGCTTCCGCGCGAGGAGGACGTTCTTCTTGCGCTTCGCTTCCTCGATCTTGTTGTTCAGCGCGCGGAGCGCAGTCTTCAGCGCGTTGACCGCGGCGAGCTGCTTCTCCCACTGATCCTTGAAGGTCGCGGCGAGGCTGTCGTGCTCCTTCTTCCGGAGCAGCGCCTCCTTGGCGAGCGCGTCGTCGCCCGCGCGCACCGCGAGCATCGCCTTCTTCTCCCACTCGGCGGCGATGGAGGCTTCGTTCTGATACTGCTTTTGCAGCCGCTTCTCGTCGGCGATCGCGACGGCGACCTGCTTCTTCGCCTCGACGAGCTGGGTGTTCATCTCGAGGATGACCTGCACCAGCATCTTCTCCGGGTCCTCGGAGCGGCTGATGAGATCGTTCAAGTTGCTCTTGATGAGCTGCGCGAGTCGCCCGAAGAAGCCCATGGTCCTCTAGTCTCCGTTGAGCTTCTGGGTTCAGGCGCCCGCGGGCGGCGGCGGCTCGGAGCGGCGCAGTCCGCCGAGCGATTCGTAGTGCTTGCTGAGCGCGAGCGTGAAGTCGTCGAGCGTCCCGGCGAACTCGCTGTAGTCGAGGTTCTCCGCGCGCAAAGAGCACGTCAGCACGACCGCGCCGTCCGCGATGCCGTAGGCGCCGTGCACCATATCCGTCGCGTTCAGCTCGAGCAGGCGCTGAAACAGCGCCTCGCGGTGCACGTGCTCGTCGAGCGCGAGCACCTTCAGCCGAAAGAGCACGATGTCGCCGTCGAAGCGGACGATGATCGGCCCGGCGCGCCCGCCGGTGTCGCGGACCAGCCAGGTCTCTGGCGCGATCTCCTCGTAGGGCTGCCCCGTCCGCAGGAGATAGGCTTCGATGTCTTCGCGCGTGCGCATGCAGGGGCAGAGTATCGGCGGGAACTGCGCCGGCGCAAGGGCCGCCGCGATGCCGGCGTCAGTCGTCGAGCCCCGGCTCGCCCGCAGGATTCAGGAGCTTCCTCGACCAGAGGATCGCGTCGCGTCGGGTGTTCCCGACCTGAATGCCGCGCGCGAGCAGCCCCGTCTTGCGAAAGCCCGCCGCGAGGTACGCGGTCGAGAGCTCTTGGTCGTCCGCTGGCCCGAAGCCGAACGCCGAGACGATCTGCCGGCGCTTCAGCTCCTCTGCGAAGGCGCGCAGCCCCGCCGCGGTCGCGAGGCGCTCGCCCTCGTCTCGCGGCGAGCGCAGCACCTCGATCAGCGCGTGCCCGAAGCAGTCTTGGAACTCCGCGGAGATGTAGTTGGCGCGGCTCTTCTTCGTCGAGCACTCGAGAAACAGCCGCAGCACGCCGCGGCCAAAGGGGTCGAAGCCTCCGAGGCCCTCGCCCTTCGCCCAGGCTTCGTCCCGCGCGGCGAGCGCTACCTGCGCCTCGACCCCTCGCAGCGTGATGCCGCGGATCTCCTCGTCGAGGTCCTTGGCGTTCTTCTTGGCGGCGACGATCGTCTTCTCGGCGTTCTTCAGCGCCTCGTCCGTCACCTCGATGGACGCGGTGCGATCACCGATGACACAGCCACAGAGGTGCCCGTCGGAGCGCTTGTAGAAGCCGGGGATGGTCCCCTCGCGCACGAAGCCGACGCGGGTCCACGACGCGACCTCGTCTTTTTCGACGAGCGCGATCACCTTCTCGACGCCCTCGCGCTGCGCGATCGACTGGATGAAGAGCCGCTTGGCGGGCAGGGCGCCCGCGCGGAAGTCGATCACCCGGATCAGCTTGGTGCGTCGGTTCAGCAGCAGGCACAGAAAAGCGCTGTCACTACGGAAGTGAAGCTCTTCGACCGTCGGCAGCCGCTCAGCCGCCCTGTTCTTCGCCATAAGAAAATCCTCGGACGGGAAGCCTCTGGGCGCCGGAAAGTCTGGCCCGGGCTTCGAACTTCTTCTGCGATGACAGTGCCAGCGGACGTGGTGGAGGGGGCTATGCCCTGGAAACCACGCCGGGTTCCAGCCTAGATCATCTGTGATTCCTGTGTCAACCCCGCGCACCTACGCTGTGCGCTCACGTCACACCTCGTGCGCCGCCCCAAAAGGACGAAGCCGTACCCCCTCGCGGGGATACGGCTTCGCTGGACTCGTCCCTAAGGACTTGGAACTAAACGAGGATCAGTGAGCGGGAGCGGCGAGGGCGCGGTCGATCGCGGCCTTGAACTGCTCGTACGGCTGCGCGCCCTGAAGGAGGCGGCCGTTGATGAAGAAGGACGGGGTGCCGATCTGCGCGCCCGCCGCCGTCACCGCGGCGATGTCCGCCTCGATGGCCGCCTTGTGCGTGTGGTTGTCGAGCGCCGCCGTGAAGCGCGCCATGTTGATGCCGCCGACCTGGGCCGCGAAGCGCTCGAGGTCCGCGCGCGCGATCGTCTGCTGGTTCGTGAAGAGCAGGTTGTGGAACGCCCAGAACTTGGCGTCGCCGCCCTGCGCCATGACCTCGGCCGCAGCCTCGGCCGCGGGCATCGCGTTGTTGTGGAACGGCAGCGGGAAGTTGCGCCACACGAACTGAACGCGGTCGCCGTACTCACGCATGACCTGGTCGACCGTCGGCTCGACGCGCGAGCAGAAGGGGCACTGGAAGTCGGAGAACTGCTGGATGACGACGCGGGCGGCGCGGCCGCCCTTCTTCGGCGCGGTCGCGAGGACCGGGATGTTGTAGACGCGGTCCGCATCGGGCGGCGCGGCGGCGGGCGGTGCGCCGGGGGGCGCGCCGGGGGCGGCGATCGTCTGCGCGCTGGTCGCGCCGTTGCGGGTGGTCGCCTCGTAGACGCCCGCGCGGGGGGTGCCGGCGGCGACCTTCGCGCGCGCCTTCGCGAGCTCTTCGTCGACGAGCGCCTTGAAGGCCTCGAGCGGCTGCGCGCCGCGGAGGTTGCGGCCGTTGATGAAGAAGGACGGCGTGCCCGACGCGCCGAGCGAGCGCGCGAGGTCCATGTCCGCCTGGATCGACGCCTGGAACTGGTTGTTGGTCATCGCGGCGCGGGCGGCGGGGCCGTTGAGGCCGAGCTGCGTCGCGTACTCGACGAGCTTGTCGATCTCGAGCGCCTGCTGGTTGGCGAAGAGCAGGTCGTGCGCCTGCCAGAACTTGCCGGTCTGGTTGGCGAACATCGCGAGGTTCGCGGCGTTCATCGCGTTGTTGTGGAAGGGCAGCGGGTTGTTCTTCCAGACGAAGCGGATGTCACGGCCGTAGTCGGTCGCGAGCTGCGTCAGGGTCGGCTCGACGCGGCTGCAGAAGGGACACTGGAAGTCCGAGACGATGACGACGGTGACGAGCGCGTCCGCCGGGCCCTTGACGGGCGAGGCGCCGACCGGCACGCGGTAGACGGCCGCCGGGTCCGGCGCCTGACGAGCGGGCTGGGGTGCGCCGGGGGCGGCGCCGGGGGCAGCGCCGGGCGCGGGGGCGGGCGAGGTGCGGCCGTTGCGGGTGAGCTGCGCGTAGACGCGGTTGCGAGCGACGCCCGTGGCGACGAGCGCCTCGGCGCGACGGAGCTCGTCGTCGATCACGGTCTTGAACGCGTCGATCGGCTGCGCGCCCGTGAGCTGGCGGCCGTTGATGAAGAAGTTCGGCGTGCCGTTCGCGCCGACCTGCGCCGCGAGGGCGAGGTCCGCGTCGATGTTCGCGCGGTGCGTGTTGCCGTCGAGCGCGGCGCGGAACTTCGCCATGTCGAGGCCCGCCTGCTGGGCGTAGTTCTCGAGGTCGGTGCGCGCGAGCGCGCGCTGGTTGGCGTACATCAGGTCGTGGATGCGCCAGAACTTGTCGCTGCCACCCTGCTGGAACGCCTCGACGGCGGCCATCGCGGCGGGGGTCGCGCTCTGGTGGAACGGGAGCGGCGCGTTGCGCCACACGATGCGGACCTTGCCGCGGTAGCCGTTCATGATCTGCGCGAGCGTCGGCTCGACGCGCGAGCAGAAGGGGCACTCGAAGTCGCTGAACTCGACGATCGTCACGAGCGCGTCGGCCGGGCCCTTGCTGGGCTGGTCGGCGGTGACCGGCACGCGGAAGCGCTCCGGGCCGCCCTGCTCGGCGGGACCGCCGGCGCCGGGCGCGTCGGCTGCTTCGGCGCCAGCGGCGCCTTCCGCGCCTTCAGCGGCGATGGTGTCCTCGTCGGACCCCTTTCCACCCGAGATGAGACTGCCGATCGCCAGACCGCCGATGAAGGCGATCAGGATGGCCGTTATTGCTGAACCTTTGGACATGGACACTCCTTGAGACGCGGCGCCGCTCGTGCGGTCGTCGCTGCGAAAACCAATGAAGAAATGGAGAGATCGAGCCTGAGCGATCCGCGCTCCGGGTCCGGAGAGCCGACCTACTGGGGGCCGGCGCGCCGAACGAGGACCGCGGTTCTGCGCACGGCCTGGAGGCCACGCGCGGAGTCT
>CAIUAC010001218.1 GCA_903896985.1 uncultured Sandaracinus sp. | reverse complement strand
TGCCGACGCGCGTGAAGGTGAGCGCGGGCTCGAGGGCGACGATCACGGGCACGCCGCTCGAGACGACGTCGGCGGCGCTGCGCGGGAGCAGCTTGCTGTCGCCGTTGCGCAGCGCGAGCACGCCGGTGAGGGACGAGTACGTGTCGCCGACGACGGGGACCGGCGTCGTGAGGTAGGCGAAGTCGTCGACGCGCAGGCCATCGGCGACGAACTCGTTCGTCGGCGCGACGTCGGAGACGCCTGGCGCAGGCGCGATGTCCGTGACCGTCACGGCGCCGGTCTGCACGAGCACGCCCTCGAGGGCCGCCGCGCGCGCGCCGCCCGTCGTCAGCTCGGCCGTCGTCGCCGCGACGGGCGCGGGCAGCTCGTGGCCGCTCGACACGATCACCACCGTCGCGGTCGAGAGCTCGATCTGCCCATTGAAGACCGCGACCGTCGCGGTCGTCAGGTCGACGAGGTCGCCCATCGCCGCGGTCGGGGCCGCGCCCGTGTAGACGAACACGCCCGAGTTGTCGAAGCCGAGATCACCCAGCGAGCCGGGCACGACCTGCATGAAGAAGCCGTTCGGGCCGACCGCCGTGACGACCGCACCGCGGATGCCGACGAGCGCGCCGACGGCCACTACGCCGGTCTTCACGTCGTAGATCGTGCCGGGGCACGCGCTGCCGCCGGGGTTCGCGACCATCGGGCACGCGTCACAGAGGTCACCGAGGAGATCGCTGTCCGCGTCCGCCTGATCGGCGTTCGGGATCGACGCGCAGTTGTCGACCGCGTTGAGCACGCCGTCGCGATCGGTGTCGTTCGGGTTCACCGTGCTGCAGACGGTGGTGTCGGCGTCGAGCGGGCAGACGTCGCAGGAGTCGCCCGCGCCGTCGAGGTCGAAGTCCGCCTGCACGCCGTTGTCGAGCGGACGCACCGGGTTGAACACGCGCGGGCAGTTGTCCATCGCGTCGGGGAAGCCGTCGCCGTCGCCGTCCGTCCCGTCGATCACGCCCGTGTAACGCGTGGAGCCATTGACCACGGGCGAAGGGGTCGCGCCGTTGCGGTCCGGCACGCACGAGGGCTCGTTGTCCGGCGCTCCGCAGAAGAAGAGCCCGTACGCGGTGCCCTTCGCCACGGTGAGCGCGGCGAGGGTCTGCCCCGCTTCGCGCATCACGCACACGCGCTTCGGCGTGCCGCACACGTCCAAGGTGTCGCACGTCGCGCCGCCGGCAGGCATCGCCTCGATCAGCGCCGCGTCGCCGTAGAGCGGCGTGCCGCCGCGCACGACGAGCATCACGTCCGCGGGCTCGGCGTCGATCACCGCGCGGTGGTCGGTGTGCACGCGCGCGTCGAAGATCGCGAGGTCCGCCACCTTGCCGACAGCGATCGTGCCGATCACATCGTCGACCGCGAGCGCCGCCGCAGAGTCGCGCGTCGCCATCAGCCAGAGCTGCTCGTCGGTGAAGAAGTTGTCGTAGTAGAGCGAGTTCAGCTCATCCGCGCACTGAAGCTCGCGGAGCATGTTCATCGAGCCCGTCGGGGTCCAGTCCGTGCCGAGCGCGATCTGCACGCCGAGCCGCGCGAACTCGGTCACGCGCGCCGTGTCGCCGTAGAGCGTGATGTTCGAGCGCGGCGACCAGATGAGCGCGGTGCCGTCGGTGCCCATCTCTGCGATGTCCGGCGGCAGGAGCCCGACGCCGTGGATGAACGCGCTCTGCGGCTGCACGAGGTCCGTCGTGCCCGCGCGCATGCAGAGGAACTCGTTGCGCGCGACCGAGTCGATGCCCTCGGCGACGTGCGGCGTGTACGAGGCGAACCGGCTGATCGACGCCGTCGTGCTGACGCCGGGATAGCCGCAGCCCATCTCGGGCGTGAGCTGCGTGCCGGCGGAGTCGCCGAGCGGGAAGGTGTCGTACTCGGCCGCGGGCTGACCGAGGCCCTCGCTCAGCGCGCCGTCGAGGTTACGGAGCATACCGGCCGCGCTGCCCGAGCCGTTGATGCTGGTGCCGCCGCCGAGCACGAAGCGCAGCTCGCCCCAGGTCATCTGAGCGGCCGAGGCCCCGCCCGCCGCGGGGATACTGTTGTGTCCGCGGAGATGCTTGCGCCAGTCGTGGCGCTGCTCGTAGCGCTCGTCGGTGCGGTTGTACGGGGAGTTCTGCGTGAAGGTCAGGTGGTCGTGCGCGTTGACGAGGCCAGGCGACACGACGCCGTTCGGGCAGACGATGGCCGTCGCCCCCGCGGCGCTCGCGGCGCTGGCGCAGTCACAGCCGACGCACTCGATGGTGCCGCCCGCAGAGACGGCGACCTGCCCGCCGCGGAAGATCTCGCCCGGCGTGAGCACGTCCGCGGTGATGAGCATCGCGGCGGTGCCGGCGGTGATCTCACAGCGCCCGCCCGCCGCAGGGGGCAGCGCGTCGCCAGGGCAGATGGTGATCCGCGGGCCGACGACGGGCATTCCGCCGTCCGGCACGGCGCTGTCGCCGAGGTCCACTCGGCCACCGTCGTTCGGCGTGGGTCGAACATCGTCGTCCCCACAGCCAACCAACCCGACGCCGACGAGTGCTGCTGCGAGCACCACCGAAATCACTCGAACGTTCTGCGCGCGCATCGAATACCTGCCCTTGGAAGAATTGGCAGGTAATGGGAGATGGGGCCTCTAGGGTCAAGCGAGGCCCGCGTGGCGGAGCGCCGGCGCGCGCCTCTCAGAGCGTCTCGACGCTCTTGAGCATCTCGTTGATGTAGTGCACGCGCGGCTGGATCAGCGTGTCGCGGCGCGTGCGGCGCAGGACGCTGATACCGCTGACGTCAGGCCCCTGCGTGCCGCCCGAGACCGCGTGATCGTCGAACCGATACTCGGTGACCGGCGCGCCGCCGTTGGTGGGCGTGCGCGAGGTCCCCGGGCGGGGCTCCTGCGCCAGCG
>CAIUAC010001217.1 GCA_903896985.1 uncultured Sandaracinus sp. | reverse complement strand
CGCCGACGCGCTCGCGCGCGCCGAGTCGCTGCTCGAGCCGCTCGCCCGGCAATACGGCGCGACCTATCCGTGGCTGCGCCGCGCGCTCGTGCTCGCGCGCCTCGGCGAGACCGAGTGGGCGACCGACGAGCTCTTCGAGGCGGTCCTCGCCTATCGCCAAGCGCGCAACCTGCCGCTGCCGAACGCCGGCCTCGAGGCCGTCTATCGGGGCGGACCGCCGCACCGCGCCGCCATCGACGCGACGACCCGCCGCGCGCGCACGGCCCTCTCCGACGCCGCGCGCGGCCGCCTCGCCGACATCGCCGCGCTCCTCGGCGACCCCGGCGTCGCCGTCGCCTTCGGTGGTCGGGACCGCGCCGCCGATCGCCCGCGCGCCTACGAAGACGCCGTCGTCGCGGCCGCCGCGCAGCAGGGCCTCGACCCCGCGCTCCTCTTCGCGGTGATGCGCGTCGAGAGCGTCTACAACCGCCGCATCGTCTCGTACGCGGGCGCGATCGGCCTCTTGCAGATCATGCCGCGCACCGGGCAGTTGGTCGCCGAGAGCATGGGCCGCGACGACTTCACCGCCGCCGATCTGCTCGACCCCGAGAAGAACCTCGAGATGGCCGCATGGTACCTCGCGTCGCTGCTGCGCCGCTTCGACGGCCGCCTAGCGCTCGCGGTCGCCGCCTATAACGGCGGCCCCCACAACGTGCGCAAGTGGATGGAGGGCTACGAGCCCACGATGCCGCTCGACGCCTTCCTCGAGCGCATCCCCTTCGACCAGACCTTCCGCTACGTCCGCCGAGTCCTCGGCCACTACGCCGCCTATCGCGCGCAAACGGGCGAGTCGATGGTCCCGCTCGACGTGACCCTGCCGGGCGCTGCGACGGACACGGTGGCGTTCTGAGTTTCTGAGTGGATGGGCGATGGAGGACCCGATAGGGTCGCGGGGTCATGCGCTCGCACATCTCTCGTGTTTTCCTGGTCGTAGTGTCGGCGTTGACCGTCATGGGATGCGGTGTCGCCGGCGCGGCGCATACCGTTCGGGTGCGCTACGCCGCCGAATACGGCTGTGCAGAGTCCTCCGTGACCATCGCGAGCCTCGCCGGAAACGCGTATCGAGCGCGCGGCTGCGGTCCTGACGTCAGCTATGTCTGCGACGTGAAGGCCTTCGATAGCGATAGGACGTGCATCGCCGACAGCGTGCAGCGCCCCGCCGCCGCAGTCCCCAACGCCGCCATCGTCCCGCCCGCTGCCGACAACGCCCCCTTGCGCACCTGGCTCGACACCCAACGCGACGCGATCCTCACCTGCACCGCGCGCACCACCGTCGCCGTCACCGCCCGCTGGGACGCGACAGGCACCGTGACCCTCGCCCTCGGCGGCGACCTCGCTGGCACCCCGGCTGAGGGCTGCGTGCGCAGCGCCGTCGGCGCGCAGCACGTCCCCGCGGGCGCCGCGGGTGAAGTGCTGCATCTCGTGCGCTGACGCCGCCTCGCGCTCGCCGCGTGGCGGCAACATCTCCTGCGCTGACGAGCCGACAAGGGCGCGCGGAGGCGTGATGACCGGTCGGCAACGCTACAGTGACTATATCGTCTACGTCGACGAGGCGGGAGACCACGGGCCGGCGACGCCGGAGTTTCCGGTCTTCGTGCTCGCGTTTTGTTTGCTCCAGAAGCTCGAGTACGCAGACGTGGCCCGCCCCATCGGCTTGACGGTCGTGCGACCCGGCCAGCCCAACCGTGCGTTCGACCTCCTCTCGGCGAAGCTCCGCAGGTCGCCGGCCGGAGTCCTCACGGCGTGGGCTATCCAGCGCCTCCCTTGAGCGCCGCAAAAAAACAAAACGCCCCGGTCTTCACCGAGGCGCGTTGCCGACCGAGCATTCCCAGTCCGTGCTCAGAAGTGGCCCAGAAGACGCACCCCGTCAACCTGCTCGACCGCGCCCCTGCCCCACCGAGGCACCTCGCGCGACACCGCCCACCGAGCCCACCTCGGAGAGCCGATGATGCGCCTCGACGTCACGCTCCCTGGCGCAGCGACGGATTCGGTGGCCTTCTGAGTTGAGGCCCAGCCCGCGCTCCTGTAGCGTCGCGCGCCATGGAATATGCGACCTCGACGCGCCTTGCGGTTGTCTGTGGAGTAGCGTGCATCTGGTTGTCTGGCTGCGCGTCTCTCGCCAGGGCCAGCGCCGGGCAGGTGGGTTGCTCCCCGGACGACGTCACCATCGTCGACGACAGCGGCTACTTCAGCTTCGGCGGCCGCTCGTGGGTCGCCGTCTGCCACGGTCGCCGCCACCAGTGCTCGGCGATCTCGACGGGTCGTGACAGCTCGCAGATCAACTGCACTGCGGAAGAGGGCGGCACGGCCGGTGGAGAGAGTCCCTCTGGAGACCGATCGGGAGCGCCACCCCAAGCGAGCGAACCCCGACGCGCAGAGGTCACTGCGACGTTCGCCCCGGCGACGAGCGCGGTCCTCGCGTGCTTCCCCGGCGCGTCGTCAGTCGAGTTCGACGTGAGCGTCGGGCCCGCGGGCGACATCTACGACTTCCGCACGGCTCGACCGCTCACGGCCGGCGAGCAGCAGTGCCTCCGGCAGGTGTTCGGGCAAGGCCACGCCCCGCCCGGGCCGTCCGCTGTCGGTCTGCGCCTGCGCTTCCCCGACGAGCAGCCGAGCGCTGCGCCCGTCGAGTCGAGCCCGCCCGTCGCCTCCCCCGACACGACCGCGCCCCTCCGCGCCTCGCTCGACGCCCAGCGCGACGCGATCCTCGCCTGCGCCGAGCGCCCGACGGTCGTCGTCACCGCCCGCTGGGACGCGACCGGCACCGTGACCATCGCGCTCGGCGGCGACCTCGCCAACACGCCAGCCGAAGGCTGCGTGCGCAGCGCCGTCGGCGCGCAACACGTCCCCGCAGGCGCCGCAGGCGAAGCGCGCCACTTCGTGCGCTGACCCAGTTCTTCTCTCATCCCTGATTCCCTCGAGCGCCACGCGAGCCAAGGCACGCAAGCCCTCCGACGGGAGCGAAGCCCCACCTCTTACGCGACCCCACCAGCCCGCAGCCCTCCGCGCGCCGCCCCCAGCCATGTGCGGCGGCCGCGCCAGCGCTCAGCTCCACCCGACACGCCTCTGCGACGGTGGGCCCTTCCCCGAAACTCCCGCCCCCGAGGGGGCGGGCTGGGGTGGGGG
>CAIUAC010001216.1 GCA_903896985.1 uncultured Sandaracinus sp. | reverse complement strand
TGCCGACGGCGCCGTCCGGCGGGAGGTCGGAGTGCGCGACGACGAGCTTCACCGTCGTGTCGGAGGGGAGCCCCTCGCCCGAGACGGCGAACTCGACCACGAGGCCCATACCGCGCAAGTGCCGCGCGAGGTGGACGCGCCGCTCGCGGTCGGAGTCCGCGAGGATGACCGTGCCCGTGCGGTGCATCGCGGCGGGCGTGCCCGGCGCGCGCAGCACCGCGAGCTTCGCGCGCAGGGCGCCGAGCTGGTCGCGGGGGACGTAGTCGTCGGCGCCCATCGCGAACGTCTCCGCGAGCTCGTCGGACCACGGCGCGCCGATCAGCGCGAGCACGGGGGTGTCGCCGAGCGCGGCGGTCATGCGGATGCCGAGGGCGGCCTCTTGCCCGCTCGCCGTGTTGCAGTCCACGAGCAAGCACAACGGCGGGGCATCCTCGAATGGCTTGCGCGCCTCCGCGAAGCTTCCGTCGAGCGGCACCAGCTCCAAGCCGAGCTCTGCGACGAGCTGCTTCAGCGCTGGCGCTTCGGCGTCGACTCCGGCGGTAATGACGGTGTTGAGTCGGTCCATGATGTTCGTGTCCCCTTACGACGGCGCGCGGCCCGCCAAGTTGAGCGGCATCAGCCCGCGGCTACCGACGACCCTTGTACTCCATCATGCCCTGCATGACGCCCTCTGCGGCCTCGGCGACCTCGCCCTCTTCTCGCGCGCGGTCGACGCAGTCCTCGCAGAGCTTCTTCGCCTTGCCGCCGACCTTGACGGTGATGAGCGCCTCGACGTCGTTCTCGCAGACCTTGCATACGGGCATCGGCGGGCTCCTTCGAATTCGACTCGCGCGATTCTACACGCGCTGCCGCGCGCGGAGCACGGCCTCGTAGCCTTCGCGGTAGCTCGGGTAGCGCAGCGTGACGCCGAGGTCGTGCAGCGCGCGTCGGCCGTCGATGCTGCGGTCGCTGATCAGCGGCGCGGCTCTCTCGTCGGAGCGCGCCGCGGGCGGTAGGGGCAGGGCGAGGCGCGCGCAGAGCCACTCCACGACCTCGCGCTGAGGCGCGGGGGCTTGGTCGCCGACGACGTAGGTGCTGCCGGGCGCAGCCCGCTCGAGCGCGGCGAGCGCGAGCGTGGCGAGGTCGTCGACGTGGATGCGCGACACGCGGCGCGCGCCGTCGTCGGGGAGACGGTAGGTCCCGGCGAGGAGGCGCTGGTGCAGCCCCGAGCCGACGCTGTAGATCGCCGGCGCCCGCAGCACGGTCGCGCCGATGCTGCGCCAGGTCGCCTCGGCCTCGAGGCGTCGCGCGGCGCGAGCGTCGCTTCGGTCGACCTCGGTCGTGTCATCGACGGCGCCGCTGCGCGCTCCGAACACGCCAGTCGACGAGATGTAGACGACGCGCCGCACGGCCCGGAGCGCGTGCGCATACGCCGTGTCGCTCGCCGCGTCGGGGGGGAACGAGACGACGACGTCCGTGTTCGAGTCGACAGCGGCGGAGAGCGCAGCGGCGGTCGCGCTGCGGGCCGCGTCATCGTCGCCGAGCACCACCGCGCCGACGCCGTGCGTGCGCCGCAGCTCGTCGGCGCGCGCAGCGTGTCGCGGCGTCTCCTGGGTTCGACGTTCGCCCTGGGCGCGCGTGGCGTCGAGCCCGGCGGCGCC
>CAIUAC010001215.1 GCA_903896985.1 uncultured Sandaracinus sp. | reverse complement strand
TGCCTCGATTCTCGTCGAGCCTTTGAGGCGTCCCCAGCTACTTACAGACGACTATGCGCCAAAACCCTTCGATCCGAGCTCGCGCTATTCGCAGGCCGGATAGGAGCTGATTTGGTTCTGAAGGTCGTCCGGGCAGCGAGTGGCTGTGATCGCGGTTCTAGCGAGGGGGCCGGCGATGGCCCCCATCCACGCGACACCGGAGCCCGAAGGCGCATCGTATTGGTAGCAAGTGAGGATGGGGGAGCCGCCGGACACCAGCGTGAGGCAACCAATCGTGATCCGATGGCTATAGGTCGTGTCAATACAGCGACGAGATAGATCGACAGGCGAGCCCGCAAAAGCAGGGCCGCAGGCGGCACCGTCGAAGGCAGGCAGGCACACATCTCCGTCAACGAGGCATTCGACGCGTCCACCGTCGGGCTGATGTCCTCCGTCGCGCGTCCCGGATTCAGAGCATTGCGCGCCCATGCTGAGAACCGCACTTAGCATGGCCAGTGATGTTCTTGTAATGTTCATATGCATCTCATCTCCTTCTCCTCGTTACTCCCGGCTCTATCTCGCCGTGCTGCTCGACCTCTTCTCGCGCCGCGTCGTCGGCTGGGCGGCGAGCGCGAACAACGATCGTGCGCTGGCGCTCTCGGCGCTCGATCGCGCGGTCGCGTCGAGAAACCCAGGCGCGGGCCTGCTCCACCACTCCGATCGCGGCAGCGTCTACGCGAGCGCCGACTACGGCGATGCGCTGACGAAGATCCACGCGGTCAAGAGCATGAGCCGCAAGGGCGACTGCTGGGACAACGCCGTCGCGGAGAGCTTCTTCGCGACGATCAAAGGCGAGATGATCGACCACGAGGACTACCCGACGAGACGCGCCGCGATTGCCGCGATCGGCGACTACATCGATGCGTTCTATAACCCTTGTCGTCGGCATTCAGCCCTCGACTACATGAGCCCGATCGAGTTCGAGATGAAGTTCATGAGCAGTCAGTTCGAGAAGATGGCAGCATAGTGAAACTGTCCACGCGAGCGGGGGAGAATCAGCGCCAGCTTGCCACCCAGCTTCTCGTCGTGGAAGCCCTCGAACGCCCGCAAGCCACTCGGCCCGGACTGCCTGACGATCGCGAGCCAGAACGCGTACTTCTCGGCCGCCTGCAGAGGGAGCTTGTCGATCGCCTTTGCGGCTGCCCCCTCTTCCAAGACCGTCCACATTGCTCGAAAAATATATTGCCTGAGAGAGATGTCAAGAGTCGCTGCGAAGCCCCCGCCGACTGCGGTTCAGGGTCCGAGCGCCGCAAGAAGGTCACCGCGCCCATGCCGCGCAGGAGCGAGGCGACGAGCACCTTGGTGCGCATCTTCCACGCTCGGCAGCCCGAGCTGCGCCGTTCCTCTGTGCCTGGAGCGGGGAGCGCCACATGGAGAAGCGGCGCGTCGGGCGGGCGGATGGTTTATGCGCCCGGGACGCAAGCGCGGTCTGTGCACGGAACCAAGCGCGCGGGGCGCGTCACGGCCGGGTGTCGAGGTAGAGGCGCGCGCCGAGGGAGCCTTCCCAGGTCCTGGAGGACATGCCGTCTGCGCCGCCGGCGCCGGAGGCTGGCAAGACGCGCGAGCCGTTGCCCAGCTCGAAGAACGACGTGACGCGGAAGCTTCCGATGACCTCGATGATCGGCGCGCCGCTCGCCCTGGCCGCCGCGACGCCGAGCTCGACGCTGAGCGGCACCGAGAGCCCGTCCGCGAGCTGCGGCGCCGTGAACGTGTAGCCGAAGCCAGCGCCGACGCCGACCCAGAGACCACGCGTTGCTTGAAGGATGAGCTGCGCAGGAACGAGCAACTCGAGCCGCCCCGGCACGTCGGTCCCGACGGTGAGGTCAGGCCTCACCATCGACGCCGTCACGCCCGTGCGCAGCGCGACCGCCGGCGAGGCCTTCCACCAGAGCGGCACGCCTGCATCGACCTGCAGTGTGCTCTGCAGTGGAATGGAGACATCGACGCGGGCACCGAGGTCGACCTCTCCGGCGAGGAAGCGATAGAGCACGTAGAGCGAGGGATCGTCGGAGTCCATCCGGGGCGTCGATGCGAGCGCACTCTTGGTGCGCGTCACGAGCTGGAACGACGGCAGAGTCGCGCCAACCTCGAGGTCGTCGGTGATGCCGTAGGCCAACCCACCGCCGATGGACAAGAGCTTATCCCAACACCCAGACGACCCGAGGGAGGACGCACATGTCTGCCTGAAGCCGAGCACCGCAGCGATGGGCAGCAATCGAGCGCGCAGCGTGAGCGGGCGCTGGGCGTTGGCGAGCGGGTAGTCGGCGGCGACAGACGGCGCGCCTCCGTCGGGCACAGCGGACGAGTCCTGCGCCGCGGCGCGGGAGGTGATGGCGAGCAGCAACACCGAGCCTAGAAAGAGCGAACGACAAGAGATGCAAGCGAGTGAGCTACTCATCGCACGAAGATGACCGTTCGCAGACGCGGCGGCAAGCGCCGTGTCCTGGTGTCCACTGCGCTCGTCCGGCCCACCGAGGTCACCCGAGGCAACCTCACCCGAACGCGAACCGCAGCTGCCAGTGCGTGAGCCGACCGCCGCACTTCTCGCACTTCAAGACATCTACGGCGAACACCCGTTGCAGCAACCATGACGATGGACGCCGCGATGACTCAGCCGTCTTCTTCGCCGCACCCTTCACACACGTCGTCGGCTCGTCCGCATCGTCGAAGAGCGGGAGTAGTGCGGGCGCCTTAGCGGGCTTCTTCGGCACCACCTTTGCGTGAAGCGACGAGTGCCCCGCCAGCACGCCCAGATAGCGGCCGGAGTTGATTGTTCGTGACTATTGGCAACTCAGCGACAGGCGGCGCTCTCGGCGGCGCTCTCGACCAGCCGCGCTCGCTGAGCACGCAGAACGACAGACACCGCCGCTCATCGGCGCATCGCCGCAACACGTGCGTCCCGAGATACCTGACCACCGCCGCCCACCAACTGCCTCGCAACTCGCCTCCATCAGCGCAGGTCGGGGGACGAGCGCAGTACCCGTGCGCTCGACGAGCGACATCCGCTCATCACGCTCGATCCGCGCCGCGCAGCCCCTCGCGAGTGGATGCGCCACGGGTGGCGAGCACGTCCCCCGACCGGCGCGGTCACCTGGGAGTCCCGCAGACTCCCGCCCGCTCCGCGCAATCCGACCACCCCGAGACGCTCGCCAAGGCGCGCTCCGCTGCCTAGAGTGCTCGCCGATGCAACGCTCTCGCCCGTCAGAGTCGAAGGTCGTCGCCGAGGGTGGGTCGAACGCGCTGCCGCTCGGGCCGCGCGTCGAGTCGATCCTCGAGGTCGCCTACCGCGCGCGGCGCGCCGTGCTGCTCGAGGGCGCGACCGGCATCGGCAAGTCGGAGCTCGTCGCGCACGTCGCCAAGAAGCTCGGCATCGGGCACATCGTCCTCGATCTCTCGCTGCTCGAGCCGCCCGATCTCGTCGGGCTCCCCGTCATCGAAGACGGGCGCACGCGCTATGCGCTGCCGCGCTTTCTCCCGCGGGACGGCGCCGGCATCCTGATGCTCGAGGAGCTCAACCGCGCCGAGCGCTACATCCAGCAGCCGGCGCTGCAGCTGCTGACCGCGCGCGCGCTCCACGAGTACGTGCTCCCCGACGGCTGGGCGTGCTTCGCCGCGATCAACCCGGAGACCGGCGACTATCAGGTCACGCCGCTCGACGCAGCGCTCCGCGCGCGCTTTCTGCAAGTCCCTGTGCGCCCCGAGCGCGCGGCGTGGCTCGCTTGGGCGGGCGCGCACGGCGTGCACCCGGCGGTGATGGCGCTCGTCCGCGCGCACGAGCGCGTCTTCTCGGAGGTCTCGCCGCGCTCGTTCACCTATGCCTCGGAGCTGCTCCTCTCGATGCGCCCGCACGAGCTCGCGGACGACGGGCTGCTCCGCGACGTGCTCGGCGGCTACCTGCCCGGCGTGTGGGTCGAGGCGCTGGTCGCGAGCGGCTCGCTCGCCTCGCGCACGCTCGAGCTCGACGTCTACGAGCTGCTGCGCGACTACACGCCGAAGAGCGCCTATGCCGAGCGCCTCCGCGCGTGGAAGCAGCGCGGTCAGACCGATCAGCTCGACGAGCTCACGGCGCGCCTCTGCACGGTGCTCGGCGGGCCAGAGTGCGGCGTGCTGATCGCGCAGCGCGCGCTCGTGCTGCCCGCGCTCGAGGCGCTGCTCGCGGACCTGCCGGGGGATCAGCGCGAGCAGGCGCAGGACGCGCTCGGTAGCAACCCTACCGCCTGCGCGCTGCTCGACGCGCGCCCCGAGGACGTCGTGACGAACTACGCCGCCGGCCCCCTCAAGGCGCGCGTCGACGAGTGGAAGGCGCAGCCCGGCAAGCACCATCGCGTCGCGCTCCTCGTCACCGCCGTCCGCGCGCACGTGCTCGCGCCGCACATCGCTGAGCCTCTTCGCAAGTCGAACGCGCAGCGCCTCTCGCTCGGACACTTCCTCGTGCAGGTCGGTGAGCGCTGGGGGCTGCCCCTCGTCGAGGCTTTGCAGAAGCTCGGCGTGACGCCGATCCGCCCGACCTGATGCGCGTCCCGGAGCGACCGCGCGCGGCCGAGCGACCGCGACCTCCGGAGCCGCCGGACCTCCGCGCCTGGCTCGCGCGCTTCGTCCAGGAAGCGGGCTTCCTCGCCCGATATCCTTACTACGCGCACGTCCTCGCCAACCTCGAGCCGGTCGCCGACCCGAGCGTGCCGGCGATGGGCCTCTCGCTCCACGGCGCGCCCGGACGCGGCGGCCGCTATTACCTGCACGTCAACGTCGAGCAGTTCCTCCGCGAGCCGCGCTTCTTGCTCGGGATCCTGCTCCACGAGGTGCACCACGTCGTGCTCGGGCACCTCGCGCACCCCAAGTTCTTCGGCGCCGCGCACCCCGACCTGATGCTGCTCGCCCAAGAGACGAGCGCCAACGAGCACATCGAGGAGCCGCTGCCGACGCCGGTGTTGTGGCAGCACTTCGAGCGCTTCGGCGTGCGCGCCGGGCAGAGCACGCTCGAGCGCTACGCGAAGCTCTGCGCCGCGCGCGCAGAGGGGGCAGAGCCGCTCCCCAAGCGCGACACGAAGCTCGTCGATCAGCACGGCTGGCGCGAGCAGGCGAGCCCGCCGCCGGGCGGCGTGCAGCAGACGAAGCAGCTGATCGAGCGCGCCCGCGAGGAGGGCGCCGAAGACGCGCAGCGCGCGAGCGCAGGTCGCCCGGAGAGCGCGACGATCGCCGGGCGCACGCCCGAGGAATTGCTGCTGCAGCTCGTCGGCACGACCGACGCGCCCCAAGTCTACGTCGACTGGCGCTCGGCGCTCCGCGCCTTCGTCGCGCAGGCGCGCGCGCCCGTGCACACCTGGTCGCGCCCGAGCCGCCGCTTCCCGAAGCGCATCGGCGAGCTCCCCGGGCGCACCTATCGCCTGCGCGACGTGCTGCGCCCGACGCTCGTCGTCGCCATCGACACCTCGCTCAGCATGAGCCGCCAAGAGCTCGCGGAGGTCGCGCGGCAGCTCCGCCCGCTGAGCGGGCTCGCGCGCCTGATCATCGTCGAGTGCGACGCCGCGCTGACGCGCGTGTATCCGTTCACGGGCACGCTCGAGAGCGTCAAAGGGCGGGGCGGCACGGATCTGCGGCCGGTGTTCGAGCCGCGATTTCTGCGCGCGCAGGGCGCGGACGGCGTCGTGTACTTCACGGACGGGGACGGCCCTTTTCCCACGTCGCCGCCTGGCGTTCCGACGCTCTGGATGCTGACGAAGCCGGGCGACTTTGCGTGCCCTTGGGGGCTGCGCGCGAAGCTCAGCCGCGCGCCGCCCGCCCGGCGCTGAGCGACGAACTCAGCGCGTGCCGAGCAGCCCGAGCGTCGCGAGCAGCGGGTGCTGCGCGCCGCGCTCGGGCTCGACGCGCGCGTGCCGGATGTCGTGCACGAGCTGGATCGACGGGCGCGCCTCCGCGACCCGGAAGCCGCCGCCCGCGAGCACATCGCGGTACGTCGCCGTGTGCAGGTCCGCAAAACCATCGCTGAATTCGAATTCCTCGCCGTCCACGCGGATCGAGCGGAACGTGCGCTTACCCGCCGCGCGCGCCGACTCCGGCAGCGCGCGCGCGTCGATGCTCAGGAGCCAGCGCACGCGGGCGTGCTCGAGCTCGAGATAGCCCGCCGCCGTCTCGCTCGTCGCGAGGTGCAGGACGTTCTCCTTCGCGGGCCCGAAGACCCACTGCAACATGTCGAAGAAGTGCACGCCGATGTTCGTCGCGATGCCGCCCGACTTCTCGGCGTTGCCCTTCCACGACGCGTGATACCAGCGCCCTCGGCTCGTGATGTACGAGAGATCGATGTCGACCATCGTCGTCGGGTCCGCCGCGACGCGCGCGGCGAACGTCTCGCGGAGCTGACGGATCGCGGGGTGCAGGCGCAGCTGCAGCACGTTGTAGACGTGCCGCCCGCTCTCGCGCTCGAGCTCCTCGAGCCCGTCGACGTTCCACGGATTGAGCACCAGCGGCTTCTCGCAGATCACGTGCGCGCCGCTCCGCAGCGCGAAGCGGATGTGCGAGTCGTGCAGGTAATTCGGGGAGCAGATGCTGACGTAGTCGACGGGCGTGCCGCGCCGCCGCAGCTTGTCGAGGTGCCGGTCGAAGCGCTCGAACTCCACGAAGAAGTGCGCGTCGGGGAAGTACGAGTCGAGGATGCCGACGCTGTCCTTCGGGTCGAGGGCGGCGACGAGCTGATGGCCAGTCTCTGCGATGGCGCGCATGTGGCGCGAAGCGACGAACCCAGCAGCACCGACCAGCGCAAAGTCCGCCATGAGGCCTCCGGCGGCCGAGCGTGTCGATGAACCCCGCGCCGCGCAAGCGCCGCAGCGCGCAGAAGCTCCCTTTCGGCGGCCTCGCGCGCGTCGCTCGGTCCGTTGATCACGCCCATTGCAGGCGACAGTTTCGGGGAGCACCCTCCGCGACACCATGACGCTGGATCAGACCTCATCCTCTGCTCGTCCCGCCGCATCCACCTCGTCGAAGGCGGCCGATCCGCTCGCGCCGAGCGACCTCTTCGAGCGCCGCCACATCGGCCCCTCACCCGCCGACCAGCGGGCGATGCTCTCGTGGCTCGGCTTCGACTCGCTCGACGCGCTGACCGACGCGGTCGTCCCCGCCGGCATTCAGCTGCGCCGCCCGCTCGCGCTGACGGGGCTCCCCGCGGACCGCCCGCTCGGCGAGCAAGAGGCCCTCGCGCGGCTGAAGACCTACGCGAACGAGAACCAGGTCTTCCGCTCGCTGCTCGGGCTCGGCTACCACGACACGATCACGCCGGGCGTCATCCTGCGGAACGTCCTCGAGAACCCCGGCTGGTACACGCAGTACACGCCGTATCAGGCGGAGATCGCGCAGGGCCGCCTCGAGGCGCTGCTCAATTTCCAGACGATGGTCGCCGACCTGACGGGCCTCCCGCTCGCGGGCGCGTCGCTCCTCGACGAGGGGACGGCCGCGGGCGAGGCGATGGCGATGTGCTTCGGCAACGCGGGCGGCGCGGCGGGCACCAAGCCGCGCTTCCTGGTCGCGAAGGACACGCACCCGCAGACGATCGGCGTCGTGCACACCCGCGGCCGCTCGCTCGGCATCACCGTGACCGAGGTCGACGCGGCGACGACGGAGCTCGCCGCGGACGTCTGCGGCGTGCTCGTGCAGTACCCGGCCACCGACGGCTGCCTCGTCGACTACCGCGCTCTCATCGCGAAGGCGCACGCGGCCGGCGCGCTCGTCGTGTTCTCGACGGATCTGCTCGCGCTCGCGGTGCTCACGCCTCCCGGTGAGCTAGGCGCAGACATCGCGATCGGCTCGGCGCAGCGCTTCGGCGTCCCCATGGGCTTCGGCGGTCCGCACGCCGCGTTCCTCTCGACGAAGACCGAGCTCGCGCGGCGTATGCCGGGCCGCATCATCGGCGTCTCCCGCGACGCGCAGGGCCGCACCGCCTATCGCATGGCGATCGGCACGCGCGAGCAGCACATCCGCCGCGAGAAGGCGACGAGCAACATCTGCACGGCGCAGGCGCTGCTCGCGATCATGGCGGGCTTCTACGGCATCTATCACGGCCCCGCGGGCCTCCGCGCCATCGCCGAGCGCACGCACCGCGCCGCGCTGCTGCTCGCGCGCGGCCTCGAGAAGCTCGGGCACGAGGTGCTCACGCCCGCGCCCTTCTTCGACACCCTGCGCGTGCGCCCGAAGGGCACGACCTCGGCGGAGGTGCTGCGACACGCCGCCGCGAAGAAGCTCAACCTCCGCGACTTCGGCGACGGCACCCTCGGCCTCTCGACCGACGAGTGCACCGACCTCACGCTCGTCTGCGCCGTGCTCGACGCCTTCCAGGGCGGCAAGGCCTGCGGCCTCGACCTCGGCACCCTCCTCGACGGGGAGCCCGCGCAGGGCTTCGGCGCCTTCACGCGCACGAGCGCGTACCTCACGCACCCCGTGTTCAGCGCCTACCACAGCGAGACGGAGATGCTCCGCTACATCACGAAGCTGCAAGGCCGCGATCTCTCGCTCGCGCAGAGCATGATCGCGCTCGGCAGCTGCACGATGAAGCTCAACGCCACGGTCGAGATGATCCCCGTGACGTGGCCCGAGTTCGGCAAGCTGCACCCCTTCGCGCCCGCCGAGCAATGGCGCGGCTACGCGAGGCTCTTCGCCGATCTCGAGAGCTGGCTCTCCGAGATCACCGGCTTCGCGGGCGTCAGCCTGCAGCCGAACGCCGGCTCGCAGGGCGAGTACGCGGGTCTGCTCGTCATCCGCGCCTACCACGAGTCGCGCGGCGACCTGCACCGCGACCTCTGCCTGATCCCGACGAGCGCGCACGGCACGAACCCCGCCTCCGCCGTCACCGCCGGCATGCGCGTCGTCACCGTCGACTGCGACGAGCACGGCAACGTGCGCGTCGACGATCTCCGCGCGAAGGCGACCAAGCACGCCGCGGAGCTCGCCGCGCTGATGATCACCTACCCGTCGACGCACGGCGTCTTCGAGGAGGCGATCACCGAGATCTGCAGCATCGTCCACGCGAACGGCGGGCAGGTCTACATGGACGGCGCGAACATGAACGCGCAGGTCGGGCTCTGCCGCCCGGGCGACATCGGCGCGGACGTCTGTCACCTCAACCTGCACAAGACCTTCGCGATCCCGCACGGCGGCGGAGGCCCCGGCATGGGCCCCATCGGCGTCGCCGCGCACCTCACCCAGTTTCTGCCGTCGCACCCCGTCTCGGCCCCGCTCAACGCCGGCGCGAACGCGATCGGCCCCGTCAGCGCCGCCGCCTACGGCAGCGCGTCGGTGCTGCCGATCTCGTGGGTCTACGTCGCGCTGATGGGCGCCGACGGCCTCAAGCGCGCGACGCAGAACGCGATCCTCAACGCGAACTACATGGCCAAGCGCCTCGGCGGCGAGTTCCCCGTCCTCTACACCGGCAAGGGCGGCCTCTGCGCGCACGAGTTCATCCTCGACTGCCGGCAGTTCAAGAAGGGCGGCGTCGAGATCGACGACGTCGCCAAGCGCCTGATGGACTACGGCTTTCACGCGCCGACGATGTCCTTCCCCGTCCCCGGGACGCTGATGATCGAGCCGACGGAGAGCGAGTCGAAGGAGGAGCTCGACCGCTTCTGCGACGCGCTCCTCTCCATCCGCGAGGAGATCCGCGCCGTCGAGAGCGGCAGCGCGCACAAGACGGATAACGTGCTCAAGAACGCGCCGCACACGCTCCAGGTGCTGCTCGCCAACGAGTGGGCGCACCCCTACTCGCGCGAGGAGGCCGCCTACCCCGCGAAGTGGCTGCGCGACACGAAGTTCTGGCCGTTCGTCGGGCGCATCGACAACCCGTACGGCGACCGCAACCTCGTCTGCATCTGCCCGCCGATCGCCGACCTCGCAGAGAGCTGAGCGCTCACCGGCGCGCGGGAGTCTTCCCTCTCGCGCGCCCCGCTCAGCCCCGGCTGCCCCGCTCGTCGAGCTCGAGTCGGCAGCGTCGACACGCCGGCCGCACGCGCGCGTGACCGTACAGCGGCCCTCCCGCGGCGAGGAACACCATCAGGGACGGCAACATCACGCAGTAGTCGGCCGCCAGAAACGGCGAGAGCGACAGGGCGAACACGAGCGCGACGCGCCACACGAGCCAGGCCGGCTTCCAGCCGCGCCAAGGACGCACGACGGCGACGTCGGCCCCACAGCGCACGCAATACAGGGTGTCGCTCAACGCCACGCAAGCGCCCGGGGCGACCGGCGCGCGCGCCTAGGCACGCAGCACGCGACCCAGCGCGTCGATGGCCTCATCTCGCGCCAAGCGCGCGACGGGGAGCGCGCCGGCCATCGTGAGGAAGCCGTGCACGAGCGTCGGCGCCTGCTGCACGCTGACGGGCACGCCGGCCGTGCGGAGCGCGTCCGCGTAGGCGAGCCCTTCGTCGCGCAGCGGATCGAAGCCCGCGACGACGACGTGCGCGGGCGGCAGCGAGGCGTGGCTCGCCGCGAAGAGCGGCGACGCGTGCGGGTGTCGGTGATCGTCGCTCGGCGCGAGGTACTGCGCGAGGAACCACGTCATCATCGGCTCGTCGAGGAACGGCCCCGCGGCGTGCTCGCGGTGCGACCGGAGCGCGCGCGTCATATCGGTCGCGGGGTAGATCAGCCACTGAAAGCAGGGCCGCGGGCCGCCCTCGTCGCGCGCCCGCAGGCAGACGACGGCCGAGAGGTTCCCGCCCGCGCTGTCGCCGCCGACCGCGAGGCGCTCGGGGTCGACGCCAAGCTCGGCGGCGTGCGCCGCGACCCAGCGAAACGCGGCGAGCGCGTCGTCCGCTGCGGCTGGGAAGCGATGCTCGGGCGCGAGGCGGTAGTCCACCGACACCACGGCGATCCCCGCGCGCGCCGCGATCGTGCGGCAGCCCGCGTCATAGGCCTCGAGCGTCCCGACCGTGAAGCCGCCCCCGTGGAAGTACACGAGCGTCGGCAGCGCGCCGCGGGCGTCGGGCGGCGTATAGAGGAACGCGCGCCGCGGGCCGACCGCGCCTGCGACGCTCAGTTCCCTGCGCACGATCCCCGCCGGCGCCGGCGCGTCGACCGCTCCGAGGCCGCGCGCGTACTCCCGCCGCGCTTCGCCGACCGTGCCCGCGAAGTAGGGCCTCGAGGCGACGCGGTGCAGCCTGGCGAGCAACTGCGCGCGAACGTCGAGCACGGCGCCCGCGGCGTTGAGCTGCGGCGCTCCGGCCAGCCTCCGCACGAGCGCGTCGGGGAGCGCCATCAGTCCGCGGACCATGCGGCGCTCGAGGCGCTCGAGGCGTTGGCCACTCATCGCTTGCTCGCCCTTCCCGCGGAAAAATGGAGCCGAGCCCCGATACTTATGTGACAAGCGTGTGTCCTTCGAGCACAATGAACGTTCGTCTCGTGCGCAATCGCACGCCGACTGGAGTGTCCGAGAAGCGAGGTATTTCGATGGCAACTGCGATGGTGGTGACGGCGGTCTTGGCGATGGCGGCGGCTCTCGGAGCTCAGCTGACCAAACGCTCGGACCTCGCCTCCCGCCTCGCCTTTGCCGCCTTCGCGCTCGGCCTCGCGAGCTACACGCTGCTCGGCGTCGCGACCCTCGGCGCGCCCCGCCCGACGGCGGCGCACGCGCTCTGCTTCCTCGTCGCCTCGGCCTCGGGCGGCGGCTGGCTGTTCTCGCAGCACCATCGCCTCGGTGAGATGCGCCCGCTCTTCGCGCTCGCGACGCTCGGTCTGCTCGGCGTGACGCTCTCCGTGCTCGCGACTGCCTGAGTCGCCCGTCTCGGGCGCGTCGCTCGGCTCGGGCTCACGACTGCCTGAGTCGCCCGTCTCGGGCGCGTTGCTCGGCTCACGCGCCTGGCCGACTCGCACGCTACGAGCCGAGCAGCAGGCGCACCGACTGCGCGCGCCCGTCCCGCGCCTCGGCCTCGGCGGCTGGCGTCCACGACGAGTCGGCCTCGAGGCGGTAGCTGCCGTCGTAGGGATCCGGCGGCTCGCCGCCCCACTCCTCGGGCGAGAGCATCGAGAAGTAGAGCGCGCCGCTCGCCTCCCGATAGAGGTGATAGACCTGCCCGATTCGCTTACGAAACTGGCACTTCGCGCGGTGTAGCTCCGCGTCTCGCTGCGCCGCCGTCAGCACCTCGCGCGCCTGCTCCTGGAGCGCGCGGATCTGCTCTGCGATCTGCGCGAGCTTGCCCGTCGCGACCGACGCGAGCACCGCGTCGGCGCGCTGAATCTCGCGCGCGACGTCGACGAGATCGTGCGCCGGCGCGAGGCGGCTCATCGGATACGGCGAGGTGCTCGCGGGACCCGCGTGCTTCTCGCCGTCGTGTCGCTTCGCGGAGTCGTCGCTCATCGTCGTCACTCTGCCGCGCGCGCGGGCAGCCCCTCGAAGAAGCCGAGCCCGCCGAGGAATTTGCCCATCTCACGCAGGTACGCGCCGCGATCGAGGTGAATCAGGTGGTTGCCCGGGAACCAGTGCAGGCGGCAACGATCCCAGTGCTCCCAGAGCAGGCGCGCGTGCTTCGGCGGCGCGAGCCGGTCGCCGACTCCGCCGATCACCATCAGGCGCTCCCGTCCGAGCAGCGGCGGATAGGTCAGCGGACTCGACACCGAGAGCAGATACCGCGCGTCGACGATCGAGCGCCCCGTCGCCGCGAGCGCGCCGCGCAGGATCGTGCCGATCGGCTGCCACTCGAGCACGAGGTCCGGCAGGCTCGTCACCGGCACGTTCGGCACGGCGAACGAGAGGCGAGGCTCGACCGCGGCGAGCAGCGCCGAGGTGAAGCCCCCGAGGCTGACGCCCGTGATGCCGACCCGCGGGACGCCGCGCTCCTCGATGAGGTGATCGATCAACACGCGCAGATCGCAGATCGCTTGGCCGAACGCCTCGTTGATGTGCGACGCGCCGCCCGCGAAGAAGCCGTGTCCGCTGAACGGCGACAGCGGCGCCTGCCGCTTGCCGTGGAACGGCAGCGTGAAGAGCGCGACGTCGCAGCCCACCGCGTACAGCCACGGCAGCGCGAAGAACCACTCGTTGAGGTGATAGAGGTCCGCGCTGAAGCCGTGCACCGCGATCACCATCGGGCGCGGCCCGTCGTGATGCCGCCAGAGGCGCACGTGCGCGCGCCGGTTGCGCTCGTTGGCGAGGTACGACTGACGCAGGCGCGGGTTGACCGGGACGTACGGGCTCGTGAAGCGCAGGTCCTCGCAGAGGCCGTCCTTCGGGCGATTCAGCGGCAGCCGCGCGGGCCGCGTCTGCACGGGAACACCGCGCGGAGGCTTGGCGAAGAAGCGCGTCGGATCGCCCGACTCGGCCATCGGGCCCACCAAGCGCAGGTCGTCAAAGGACCGCTGCAGGAGCTTCGGCCGGTAGCCGAGCGGCATCGCCAGCCCGCCGACGAGGCACGCGCCGATCGTCCGCACGAGCACGTCCGCCGCGGCGCCTGCGCGCACCGGCAGCGCGTCTCGGAGCGCGAGCGAGAAGCTCTCGTCCTCGGTCGAAAAGCCGCGCGGCAGCGTCTCCCACCAGCGCGTTCCGAGCGGCGCGGGGCGAGGCTGCTGCACGACGGTGTCGTGAACGATCCGAGAGACGATGCTGCTGCGAGGCATGCGTACGTTCGCAGCGTACCAGACGCGCCCTTCCCTGCCCGCGTTCCGCTGCTACCTTGCGCCCCCCTCCATGCTCGGCATTTCAAATCTAGGTAAGTCGTTCGGCGGTCGCACTCTCTTCGAGAGCGTCTCGGTGCAGCTCAACGCGGGGTCGCGCTATGGCCTCGTCGGCGCGAACGGCTCGGGCAAGACGACCTTGCTCAAGATCCTCGCGGGCGACGAGCCGGCGACGGAGGGCACGTTCTCCCTGCAAAAGGGCGCGCGCATGGGCGTGCTGCGGCAGGACCGCTTCCTCGACGACGCGATGCCGATCCTCGACGTCGCGATGCAGGGCGACGAGGCGGTGCATCGGGCGCTCCGCAAGATGCAGTCGCATCCCGAGGAGGCGCACGAGCTCGAGGAGTTCGTGCGGCAGAACGAGGGCTACACGCTCGAGGCGCGCGCGAGCTCCGTGCTCGAGGGGCTCGGCATCCCGGTGCCGCTCCACCGGAACGCGCTCGGGACGCTGTCCGGCGGCTTCAAGCTGCGGGTGCTGCTCGCGCAGGTGCTGCTCGGTCGCCCGGACCTGCTGCTCCTCGACGAGCCGACCAACCACCTCGACATACTCTCGATCCGCTGGCTCGAGAAATTCCTCGCGAAATACGAGGGTTGCGCGGTCGTCATCTCGCACGACCAGCGCTTCCTCGACAACGTCTCGAGCCACATCCTCGACGTCGACTACGGCACGCTGACGCTCTACCACGGCAACTTCACGCGCTTTCTCGTGCAGAAAGAGGAGACCCGCACCCGCAAGGAGGGCGAGCTCGCGCGCATGGAGAAGATCGTCGAGGAGAAGAAGGCGTTCGTCGCGCGCTTCAAGGCGAAGGCGACCAAGGCGCGGCAGGCGCAGAGCCGACAGAAGCAGCTCGAGAAGATCGAAGACAAGATGGAGGACGTGCCCGAGAGCTCGCGGCGCACTCCGCACTTCAGCTTCACGCCGCTGCGGCAGAGCGGGCGCGAGGTGCTGACGGTCGAGCACGTCAGCAAGGCGTACGGCGACAAGCGCGTGCTGACCGACGTCTCGCTGACGGTGCGCCGCGGCGAGAAGGTCGCGGTCATCGGGCCGAACGGGCTCGGCAAGTCCACGCTGTTGAAGATCATCGTCGGCGCGCTCGAGGCCGACCAGGGCAAGGTCGAGTGGGGGCACGAGACGCGCGTCGGCTACTTCGCGCAGGACCACCACGAGATCCTCAAGGACACGAAGTCGACGCCGCTCCAGTTCATCGAGCAGGCGGTGCCGATGGAGCCGACCGCCTGGGTGCGCGGTCAGCTCGGGCGCGTGCTCTTCTCGCGGGACGACGTGATGAAGCCCGTCGGCAAGCTCTCGGGCGGCGAGGCGGCGCGCCTGATCTTCTGCCGCTTGGCCGTCGAGAAGCCGAACGTGCTCGTGCTCGACGAGCCGACCAACCACCTCGACATGGAGGCGATCGGCGCGCTCGCCGACGCGGTCCGCTCCTACACGGGCACGGTCGTCTTCGTCTCGCACGATCGCTGGTTCGTCAGCGAGCTCGCGACGCGCGTCGTCGAGATCACCGCGGAGGGTCCGCGCGACTTCCCCGGCTCGTACGCCGAGTATCTCGCCCGGCTCGGCGACGATCACCTCGACGCGGACGTCGTCGTCTCGCGCGCGAAGGCGGAGAAGCGCAGCAAGGACGACGCCGCGCCCGCGAGCCAGAGCAGCGCGCCGAAGCCGAGCAGCCTCGCGCCGCCGAGGCCCGCCGCGCCGCAGAACGCGCCGAGCACGCCGCCCGCGTCCAGCGCGCCGAAGTCCGCGCCGCCCAAGCCCGCGCAGCCCAACCTCTCCTGGGAGGAGCAGAAGCGCCGCAAGAACCGCGCGAAGGCGCTGCCGAAGGAGCGCGACGACCTCCTCGCGCAGATCGACAAGCTCGAGGCGCGCAAGAAGGAGATCGAGCAGCTCTACGCGAACGCGGACTTCTCGGAGAAGCACACGCCGCAGCAAGTTCGTGGGCTGCAATACGAAGAGGCCGACCTCGCCCGGTCGCTCGAGGCGCTCGTGCAGAAATGGGAGAAGGTCGAAGAGGAGCTCGCGGCGCTCGGCGCGGACTGAGCGCGCTCGACCGCTGCGCGTCGGGCGCGGCCTTTGGGGGCCTTTACGGGCGCGGCCGCCGCGCCTATGTAGGGGCCATGCACAAGAACCCCGCTGCTCGTGCCTCGTTGATCGCTGCGCTCGCCCTCGCGCTCGCGGCGCCCGCCCTCTCGGCTTGTGGCTCGAAGTCCGAGACGCCCGCCGCGCCCGCGGTCCCTGCCGCGCCCGCGACGCCGCCCGCGCCCGTCGCGGAGCCGCTCGTCGCGCTCACCTCGCCGGTGAACCTCGACGTCGCCAAGGTCGCGCTCGGGCGGCGGCTCTTCCATGACCCGCTGCTCTCGGGCGACGGCACGATCAGCTGCTCGAGCTGCCACTCGCTCGACACCGGCGGCGCCGAGCATCGCGCGACCTCGATCGGCATCGGCGGGCACGTCGGCCCGATCAACTCGCCGACCGTCCTCAACGCCGCCCGCAACTTCGTGCAGTTCTGGGATGGGCGCGCGCCGACGCTCGACGCGCAGGCCGCCGGCCCGATCGGCAATCCGGGCGAGATGGGCTCGACGGTCGAGGCCGCGGTCGAGGCGCTCAAGACGAAGCCCGAGTACGTCGCGCTCTTCGCGGCGGCGTACCCCGACGGCATCAACCCGACGAACCTGACGAACGCGATCGCGGAGTACGAGCGCTCGCTGATCACGGTGTCGCCGTTCGACAAGTTCCTCCACGGCAACCAGACCGCGATCTCCGAGCAGGCCAAGCGCGGCTACGCGACGTTCAAGTCGATCGGCTGCACCGCTTGCCACACGGGCGAGAACATCGGCGGCTCGATGTACCAGAAGATGGGCCTCGTCCGGAACTACTTCGAGCTGCGCGGCACGCCGCTGACCGAGGCGGACAACGGCCGCTTCAACGTCACGCACGCCGAGGGCGACCGGCACATGTTCAAGGTGCCGACGCTGCGCAACATCGCGCTGACGGCGCCGTACTTCCACGACGGCTCGCAGGCGGCGCTGCCTGCGGCGGTGAAGGTGATGGCGCGCGTGCAGCTCGGCCTCGAGCTCACGGACGCGCAGCTCGGCGACCTCGTCGCCTTCCTCGAGTCGCTGACGGGCGAGCTCCCCGCGAGCGCGCGCCCGACCGCCGACGAGCTTCACCCGGTCGCGGCGCCGCCCGCGAGCGGGCCGACGCAGGGGCACTCCGGGACGTCCGCGGTCGACAGCGCCGGGCCAAACGGCGGCGCGCGCAGCGGGATCTCGGGCTTCAGCGGGCTCGGTGCAGCCCGAACCCCGGTCGAGGTCGGCGGCATGAACTTCGGCGCCAACGGCGCCGTCGCCGGCTCCTGACCCATCGCGG
>CAIUAC010001214.1 GCA_903896985.1 uncultured Sandaracinus sp. | reverse complement strand
CCACGCGGCGCAAAGGTACGTGAGCTCCGCCTCGCGCGGCCCGAGCGCCTCGAGCGGCAGCGTCTCGAGGCGTTGCGCACCGAGTTGAACCGCGTCGTCGAGGAGCTCGCTCCCTCCCGGCAGCCCGAGCGCGATGGCCACGGCGCGCGCCGCGGCGATCTCCTCCTCGGCGAGCTTCCGGTCTGCCCAAGCCATGCACACGAGCACGTCGAACACCGTGCTCGTGGCCACCTCTCCGATCGCGTCGATGGCACTCATGCGGCGGGCACCGTACCGCGGAATGGGCCCGCGCGGCACGCGTTCCCGACCCAATCGTAGGACAGGCCGATTGCGCGCCCCCACTTGCTGCCTCGTGGGCTGTGTAACAATCTCGGCGCGCCTTCTCTCCGTGTCCACGCAAGAGGTCCCATTGGACATCGAAAGCCTCCCGTCCTCTGCTCCCGCGACTCGCTCGAGGGCGACGCTCGTGACGCTCCTGCTGCTCGCCGCCTGCGTGCTCGCCATCGCAGCAGCGATCGGCATTCGTATGAAGAGCGCGCTCGAGGTGAAGGCGGCGCTCGAGACGGCGCGGCGTGAGGCCGCGGCTGCGGCGACTCGCCCGCGCGACATCGCCGTCGTGCACGCGGTCGCAGCGCAGTTCGTGCCGAGCGTCGTGCTCACCGGGACGCTCGAGCCCATCGAGTCGGCGGACCTCGGCTTCGAGGTAGGCGGGCGCGTCGCGCGCGTGGACGTCGCGCTCGGTGACGAGGTGCAGCCGGGCCAGATCCTCGCGACGCTCGACCGCGCATCTGTCGGCGCGATGCAGGCGTCGAGCGCGGCGGGCACGCAGGTGGCAGACGCCAACGTCGCGCTCATCCGTGACCGCGTGGAGCTCCTCGAGCAGCTCGCGAGCTCCGGCGCGGCGGCGACGCGCGACCTGACGAGCGCGCGGCAGCAGCTCACGCTGGCCGAGGCCCAGCTCGCGCAGGCGCGCGCCGGTCAGCGGGCGACGTCCACCGCGAGCGCAGATCACGCGATTCGAGCGCCTTTCGCGGGCGTCGTCACGCGCGTGCCCGCGGGACCGGGCGGCGTCGTCGGGCCCGGGCTGCCCATCGTGCGCATCGAGCGGCTGACCTCCCTGCGCATGCGCACGACCGTCGCTGAGGCGGACCTCGCGGGCGTCCGTGTCGGCGCGACGGTGCGGATCGAGGGCGCGGCCGTCACCGGGACGGTGCGCAGCGTCGTTCGCTCGCTCGACCTGCAGACGCGGCGCGCGCCCGTCGAGGTGCTCGTCGAGAACACCGATGGTGCGCTCGTGGCGAACGCGCTCGTGCGCGCGCACATCGACACCGGCGCTCCGGTCCCCGCGCTGCGGGTCCCTTCGACGACGCGCCGCGCGGACGGCACCGTGCTCGTCGTCGGCGCCGACGGGAAGGTCGCCTCGCGGCCGGTGGTCGGCGTGGCCGACGACGTCGGCGACTGGCTCGTCACGAGCGGGCTGACCGCGGCCGACTCGGTCGTGCTTCGCCCCGGCGAAGTGCGCGAGGGCGACGCGGTCCGCGCGGCTGCGGCCGCTCGATGACGCTCTCCGATGTCGCGATCAAGCGCCCGGTGTTCACCACGATGGTGTCCGTCGGGATCATCGTGCTCGGGGTGATGGGCTTCTTTCGCCTCGGGGTGAACCTCTTCCCCGACGTGCAGTTCCCCGTCGTGACGGTGGTCGCGGTCTACCCCGGCGCGAGCCCCACGGAGATCGAGACGCAGGTCACCAAGAAGCTCGAGGACTCGCTCGCGTCCATCGCGGGCATCAAGCAGATCATCAGCTTCTCGCGCGACTCGGTGTCGCAGGTCGTCGTGCTCTTCGAGCTCGACGTCGACGTGAAGGAAGCCGCCATGGACGTGCGCGAGCGCGTCTCGCAGGTCCGAGCGCAGCTGCCGCGGGACGCTGAGGAGCCGACGGTCACGCGGATGGACATCGCCGCGTCCCCGATCATGACCTACACGCTCTCCGGGCACGGGGACGTGCAGACGCTGCGCGACTACGCGGAGCACGTCGTCAAGCCGCGCCTCGAGCAGGTGAGCGGCGTCGCGAGCGTCAACGTGCGCGGCGGCCGCGAGCGGCAGGTCAACGTGCTGCTCGATCTGGATCGCGTGCGCGCGCTCGGGATGACGCCCGTCGCCATCGCGGACCGGATCCGCATGGAGAACCTGAGCGTGCCGGCCGGCAACTACGACGAGGGCACGCGGCTCATCTCCGTGCGCACGCTCGGCGAGATGCGCAGCGTGCGGGAGCTTCGCGAGCTCCCCATCGGCGTCGGGCACGACGGCTCGATCACGCGGCTCGGGGACCTCGGGCGCGTCGAGGACGGCTTCGCCGATCAGGACACGGAGGTCCGGGCGAACGGGCAGGGCGCCGTCGTGATGGAGGTGCAGAAGGCGTCCGGCGAGAACACCGTCGAGACGGCTGAGCGCGTGCGCGCGCGCCTCGACTCGCTCGTCATGCCCAACGGGATGCGCGCGAATCTGATCGTCGATCAGTCGGAATTCATCGTCGAGAACATCCGCGACGTCGAGGAGTCGCTGCTGTTCGGCGGCGCGATGGCCATCCTGATCATCCTCGTCTTCCTGCTCGACTGGCGCAGCACCTTCATCAGCAGCCTCGCGCTGCCGACGTCGGTGATCGGCGCGTTCTTCCTGATGTGGGTGCTCGGCTTCACGCTCAACATGATGACGTTGCTCGGGCTCTCGCTCGCCATCGGGCTGCTGATCGACGACTCGATCGTCGTGCGCGAGAACATCATGAAGTACCTCGAGCGCGGCATCGATCCGATCACCGCGGCTCAGGAGGGGACGAAGGAGATCACGCTCGCCGTGCTCGCGACGACGGCGACGCTCTGCGCCGTCTTCGTGCCGGTGGCGTTCACGGGCGGCATCGTCGGGCAGTTCTTCCGCGAATTCGGCCTCACGGTGGCCGGCGCCACGGTGATCTCCGCGTGGGTCGCGCTGACGCTCGACCCGATGCTCTCGTCGCGCCTCGCCAAGCAGTTGGCCGTCGGGGAGCATCGGCAGCAACACGCTGGGTCCTTCGGCTGGCTGTCGCGCCCGCTGCGCGTCGTGTTCGCCGCGATGGATACCGCCTACGCGGCGATCCTCGCGCGCGTGGTCGGCAAGAAGCGCTGGATGGCGCTCGTCGCGCTCGGCGCGGTGCTGACGCTCGTCGGCAGCTTTCGGCTGATGGGGCTGATGGGCTCGGAGTTCACCTCGCCCGAGGACCGCGGGCAGTTCCACGTCGACATCGAGATGCCGGCGGGGACACGCCTCGAGGAGATGGCTCGCCTGTCGCTCGGCGCCGAGCAAGAGCTCAAGCTCGACCCCCGCTTCGTCACGATCTACGCGCGCATCGGCGTCAACGGGCAGTCCAACACGGCGACCTATCGCGTCGTCGCGCTGCCGAAGGGCCAGCGCACGGCGACGCAGTCGCAGCTGCAGGACGTCACGCGCGCGATCGTCATGCGCCACTTCCCCGGCGGCAAGGTCGTCGTCACCGACCCGTCGATCGTGGAGGGCGTGCGCGAGTACCCGATGGCGCTCTACGTCCAGGGCGACGACTTCGCGTCGATCGACGCCACCTCGCGCCGCTTCCGGCAGATCCTGCGCGGGATCCCCGGCACGAAGGACGTCGACATCCAGTACTCGCCGGGCAGCCCGGAGCTTCAGGTCGCCGTGCGACGCGACCGCGCCGCGCAGCTTGGGGTCCCTGCGGCCATGATCGCCCGCACCGTGCGCGCCTCCATCGAGGGCGAGGTCGCCGGCGTGTACCGGGACGGCGACGACGAGATCGACATCCGCGTCCGCCTCGACGAGGCCGCGCGCGACACCGAGCGGCGCGTCCGCGAGGTCCCCATACAGACGATGACCGGCATGCTCGTGCCGCTCTCCGACGTCGCCGAGATCGGGCGCGGGGATGGCCCGGCGGTCATCCAGCGCAACGATCGGCAGCGCGTCATCATCGTCACAGCGGCGCCGTCGGGGCGCTCGCTCGGCGAGGTCGTCACCGAGTTCCAGGCGGCGGTCGCGCACGAGACGCTGCCGCCGGGCGTGACCTGGTCCCTGCAAGGCACCGCGAAGACGATGAACGAGTCGAACGCGAGCATGGGCATCGCGCTGCTGCTCGGGCTCGTCTTCATCTACATCGTGCTCGCCTCGCAGTTCGAGTCGTTCATCCACCCGGTGACGATCATGATGGCGCTGCCGCTCGCGCTGGTCGGCGCCATCGTCGCGCTCTTCCTGCAGGGCTCGTCGATGTCGATGGGCGCCAGCATCGGCATCATCCTCTTGATGGGCCTCGTCACGAAGAACGGCATCCTGCTGATCGATCACGCCGTCACGCGCGTGCGCGATGGGATGACGCCCACGGAGGCGATCCTCGACGCGGGGCCGGCGCGCCTGCGCCCGATCCTGATGACCAGCGCGGCCATGGTGCTCGGGATGCTGCCGACTGCGCTCGGCAACGGGCCGGGCAGTGAGTTCCGGTCGCCGATGGCGATGGGCGTCATCGGCGGCGTCATCTCGTCGACGTTCATGACGCTGCTCGTCGTGCCGGTCTTCTACCTCGCGGTCGAGGGAGTGAAGACCGGCATGCGGCGCCTGTTCAGGGGTTGAACCGGCGCCGCGGGCCACCGAGCGTCAGCGGCTACGGCAGCGTAGGCCGGTGATGCGGCGCCTGTTCAGGGGTTGAACCGGCGCCGCGAACCGCCGAGCGTCAGTAGTTACAGCAGCGGAAGCCGGTGTTCGGGAAGCGGAAGGTCGTCGAGCCGACCGTGAAGTCGAAGGCGCACATGCGCCCGAGCTCGACGTTGTTGTAGCTGCCGCCTCGGATGGCGTGGACCGTCGTGCTGCCCGCGGGCGAGCCCGTGTTGGTCCACTCCTTCGCGTTGCCGGTGAGGTCGCGGACGACGCCGCCCGCCCAGGTGGTGCCGCAGTTCGGGAAGGTCGCCGAGCCCGTCGAGAAGAGCGCGTCTTGATCGCCGGCGAGCACGGCGTTCGAGTCGTACTCCTCTCCGTTGCAGGTCAGCGTGGCGCTCGCGCGACAGACCGCCGAGGCGCCCGCGTACGAGTAGAGACACTGGGCGGGCGGAGCCGTCGGGCCCTCGCAGGCCTCCTGCCAGTCGAGCGCCTCACAGAGGCGCCAGCCGGTCGTGCCCGCGCAGGCGCCCGTCGCGTTGAGCGCGCAACAGGCGTTGTTGGCTTCGGTCCAGGTGACGTTCGTCCAGGGCTGGACGTTCGCGCGTGAGCACGCCGCGGTGCTCGAGGTGCCGGCGGCGGCCGCGGTCGCGTCAGGGCGTGAGGCCTCGTACTGCATGATGCGCATCGTGCCGCCCGTAGCCTTGTTCACGAGGACGGTGTCGATGTTGGCGAGCGGAATTCCCTCGTCGATCAGCCCGTCACAGTCGTCGTCGAGGTTGTTGCAGAGCTCAGACGCGGCGGGAGTACCTGCCGCCGCGGCGCTGCAGACGAGGCCGGTCTGCGCGGCGTTGCAGATGTTGAAGCCGGTCCTGCGGCAAGTGCCGACACCATTGCTGCAGGCCGTGTTGCGCAGCGGATAGGGCTCGTCGACCGCACCGTCGCAGTCGTTGTCGAGGCTGTCACAGCGCGTCTCGACCGCCTGATACGTCGCGACCGGGTACGTGCAGCGCCAGCCCGTCGCTCCGCCGCAGGTGGCGGGCGTGCCCGCGCACACACCGTTCGCGTTGCAGAAGTTGCTGGGCACGGTGAGCCCGTCGTCGACCACGCCGTTGCAGTTGTCGTCGCGGCCGTTGCACGCCTCGGCGCCAGCGAAGGTGCACGCGTACTCGCAGCCGTTGGCCGCGTTCCCATCGAGGTTGACGAACCCAGGGAGGCAGCCGGCGAGGCCGCACGTGCCCGCGGCGCACGAGGCGACGCCGTTCGGGTAGGTGCACGCGTGGCCACAGGTGCCGCAGTTCGTGATGCTCGTCGTCTTGTTGAAGCCGTTGTCGATCACGCCGTCGCAGTCGTCGTCGAGCTCGTTGCACGACTCGAACGTGGGCGCGACGTTGCCCGTGCACACGACCACGCCGCTGGTGCACGTCATCGTCCCAGCGCGACACGTGCCGACGGTGGAGCCGCACGCTGCGCCGCCGCCCGGGTTGCCGTCGTCGACCAGCCCATCGCAGTCGTCGTCGCGGCCGTTGCACGTCTCCGTGCCCGCTCCGACGGCCCCGGTGCAGACCACGGCGCCGCCGGTGCAGACGTTGACGCCCGCGACGCACTCACCCGTGTCCGTGCCGCAGCTAGTGCCGCCGCCCGGGTTGCCGTTGTCGACGACGCCGTTGCAGTCGTCATCGAGGCCGTTGCAGACCTCGGCCGTCGCGACGACCGCGCCTACGCACGCGAGCGCACCCGCAGAGCACGTGACGGCGCCCGCGCGGCAGGTCCCGGTGGTGCTGCCACAGGCCGCGCCGCCGCCGGGGTTGCCGTCGTCGACGACGCCGTCGCAGTCGTTGTCGGTGAGGTCGCATACCTCGGTGGCGGCGCCTCGCCCGCCGACGCAGGTGAAGACGCCCCCGACGCATAGCTGCGACCCCTGCCGGCACTCACCGACCGCCGAGCCGCAAGCCCCGGGGCTCGCGATGCTCTCGTCGACCGAGCCGTCGCAGTCGTCGTCGAGGCCGTTGCACGCCTCGACGCCCGGACTGACGCCGCCGACGCAAGCGAAGGTGCCCGCTGCGCAGGTGAGCACGCCCGTGCGACAGACGCCGGTACCGGAGCCACAAGCGGCGCCGCCGCCCGGGTTTCCGTTGTCGACGACGCCGTCGCAGTCGTTGTCGAGCCCGTCGCAGATCTCCGGCGCCGTGCCGACGTTCCCGACGCACTGAACTGCGCCCGAAACGCAGGTCTGGAGGCCCGTCGAGCACTCGCCCGTCGCCGTGCCGCAGGTCGCGCCGCCGCCGGGGTTGCCCTCGTCGGTGGTGCCGTCGCAGTTGTCGTCGAGGCCGTTGCAGATCTCGACGCCTGCGGAGGTGCCTCCGGTGCAGACCAGCGCGCCGCCCGTGCACATGCGCGTCCCCGCGACGCAGGCGCCGATGTCGGAGCCGCACGAACCGCCGCCGCCAGGGTTGCCCTCGTCGATGGTGCCGTCGCAGTTGTCGTCGACGCCGTTGCAGACCTCGAGCACCGGGCCAATCGCTCCCTCACAGAGCAGCGAGCCAGCGCGGCAATGCAGCGTTCCCGCCGCGCAAGCGCCCGTCGTCGTTCCGCACGCGGCGCCGGAGCCCGGATCGCCTTCATCGACCGAGCCGTTGCAGTCGTCGTCGAGCCCGTTGCAGGTCTCCGCGGTCGCGCTGATGGCGCCCGTGCACACGAGCGCGCCGCCCGTGCAGATCGTGGTGCCCGGAGTGCACTCGCCAACGTCGGTCCCGCAGAGCGTTCCGCCGCCGGGGTTGCCCTCGTCGGTCAGCCCGTCGCAGTCATCATCGGCGCCGTTGCAGACCTCGGTGAGCGCGCCGGCGGAGCCTTCGCAGACGACTACACCGCCGCGGCACGCGAACGTTCCGGCGACGCACGCGCCGACGTCCGTTCCGCAACTGCCCCCACCGTCGGGGTTCCCGTCATCGATCGTGCCGTCGCAGTCGTCGTCGAGGCCGTTGCAGACTTCGGCGACAGGTCCGACCGCGCCCGTGCAGGCCAACGCGCCAGCCGTACAGACCTCGCGGCCCTGCGTGCAGGCGCCCGTTCCGGGGCCGCACAGGCGACCGCCCTGCGGGTTGCCCTGATCGACCTCGCCGTCGCAGTCGTCGTCGACTCCGTTGCACGTCTCCGTCGACGGCGATACGCCGCCCGTACACGTCACCGCGCCGGCGATGCACGCCTCGAGGCCGACCGCGCACGCGCCGATGGTCGAGCCACACGTGCCACCGCCGCCCGGGTCGCCTTCGTCGATCACGTGGTCGCAGTTGTCGTCACGACCGTTGCAGACCTCGACCGCAGGAACCGCGGGCGTGCACGCGTACTCACAGCCGTTCGTCGAGACGCCGTCGGCGTCGTAGAAGCCCGGCAGGCAGGCGTCGATCGCGCAAGTGCCTGCCGCGCAGGTCGCGGTCGACCGCGAGAAGCGACAGACGTGGCCGCAGGTGCCGCAGTTGAGCGGGTCGGTGTCGAACTGCACGTCCTCGTCCGTGAGCCCATCGCAGTCGTTGTCGCGCAGGTCACAGAGGGTGTCGTCCGTGGCGGTCTCCGTGCAGCGATACTCGCAGCCGTCGGCCGGGTTGGCGTTCAGGTCGTGCCAGCCCACGTCACACGTCGAGAGGCCGCAGACGCTGGCCTCACACGTCGCGAAGGCATGGGGAGGGGTGCAGACGACCCCGCAGCCGCCGCAATTGAGGGGGTCGTGCGTGGTGTCGAAGCCCTCGTCGATCACGCCGTCGCAGTTGTCGTCGTAGAGGTTGCAGAGCTCAGGGGCTCCGGGGGCGCAGCCGTCCGGATGCCCGAGGTCGGGAGGGCCGAGGTCCGGAGGTCCAGCGTCGGGCCCGAGATCGCGCGTGCCGAGGTCCACGGGGCCGAGGTCGATGCCGCTGTCGGCCGCGGTCACGCAGTCGATGCAGTACGGGTTGACGTCACAGCCGCTCGCGACGAGCGCGAGCGCGAGGGCGCCGGTCACGACGACCGCGCCCCCGACGAGGCGCGTCGCTAAGCTGCGCTCGT
>CAIUAC010001213.1 GCA_903896985.1 uncultured Sandaracinus sp. | reverse complement strand
GAGCAGGCTTTGGCCGCGGGTTTCGCGCGGACAGGCGACGCGCTGGCCGTGGTGGCGGGCTTCCCCCGTGGGGTGGAGTCCAACGGGGTGCATCTGCTGCGGGTGTGAGGCCGTCAGCCGGGCGGGAGGCGCGGGAGGTCGCACTCGAGGGGGGCGTGCCAGAGGTGGACGTCGACCCCCGTCGCCCAGAATTCGAGCGTGCCTTCGGGCTCTTCGAACCTGAACACGAACTTCCGTTGCTCACCGCCGTTGGGCGTCAGGCGGGTGGTGGCCGAGGTCAGCTCGGCGATTTGGGCGCGCGGGGCGCTTCGCCCCCAATCCAGCTCCAAACGGATCTGGCTCACGTTCGAGAAGAGGGCCGTGGCCCGGCTCACGCGGAAGCGGTAGCGGCCGGGGGCGATGCTCGGCGCGAGCCACTCGACGATGTAGTCACACGCCATCGAAAGTGTGAAGTCCCCGCCGTTCCACGCGATCCCATGGACTTCCACGTCGTGAAACGTCTCGTCCGCCGGATTCGCGAGGACGGCATACGGGACTCCGCCCGCGGCAGCGCCGGGCGTCATCGTTTGGCGCGTAGGCCATGCGAACCCCCGACGCGCATCGCTTCTCCATGTGGCAGTCCCCGCTCCATGTACCTGTGGACCCTATGCGAGGGTGCTCCGAAGCACAATCTCGGCGTCGATACGAATCCTCTGTACGGTCCTCAGCGACACGGGAGCCCTCCCTTTCAAGCGCTTTTCACGCGCCGCGCGCACGTCTCCCTGGCCGCGCTCTGCGCAGCCGCTCGGGTCGTCGAGCTCACGCTCGACCTCAGCCGCGCAGCGCGCTCTTGCGCATCACCTCAAACAGCGGAGGGCGGGTGACGAGCGGAGTACCCGTGCGCTCGATGAGCGACACCCGCCCAGCGCCCGAACGACGCTGCGCAGCGCCTCGCGAATGGAGGCGCCACGGGTGGCGAGCACGACACCCGGCCGGAGTGGTCACGCAGGGAGTCGCGCAGACTCGCACCGGCGCCGATCCCGGCTCTCCGAGCCCATCGCAAACGCCCTTCCCCATGGCTGCGCTCCTCAACACCGTCCGTGACCTCGACCGCCTGCGGCAGATCGTGGCCGTGCTCGGGCGTCACGGCTTTGGTGAGGTGATCGAGCGGACGGGCCTCAGCTCGCTCCTCGGCTCGCTCCTCGGCTCGGGCACCAAGACCGAGAAGCCCAAGGTCGCGATCGGCAAGCGCCTGCGCCTCGCCATGCAGGACCTCGGGCCGAGCGCGGTCAAGCTCGGGCAGATCATGTCGACGCGGCCCGAACCTGATCCCGACCGACGTGATCGAGACGCTCGAATTCCTCGACGGCTGCAAGGTCTACGAGGCCGTCGCCGCCGGCCATCGCGGCGAGCTGCTCTCCAAGAACACGCTCGAGATCCTGATCAAGCAGACCTTCGAGGACGGCTTCTTCCACGCCGAGCCGCACCCTGGGAACCTGATCATCATGGGCGCGCACGACGCGCCTGTGCTCGGCATGGTGGACCTCGGGCTCGTCGGGCGGCGGGGACGTAGCGTCCGACTCCGCGCCCGCTGGAGGGGGGGGGCAAAACGTGCCTGGAATTACCGTTTCTACCTCCCTTGGGAGGTTCTATGTCAATTCCGGTCGAGTGCGATAATGCGATCGTGGCCCACGCGGCCTGGAAAGCGAAGTTCCGGGCGTTCCTCAGCGGAACGCTGACGCTCGACCCCGTGGTCGTCGAGAAGCACAACGGCTGCGACTTCGGCAAGTGGCTCGAAGGCGCCGGGCGCTCGCACCTGCAGGCAGCCGAGTACGCGCGACTCCACAAGCTGCACGCCGAGTTCCATCGCGTCGCCGCGGGCGTCGTTCGGCTCAAGCTCGGAGGCGACGTGAAGGGCGCGCAGGCGCAAGTGGAGGCCTCGGGCGCGTTCTCGAAGGCGAGCGCCGCGCTGACTCGCGAGGTCGTCGTCGTGCGCGACACCAAGCGCTAGCGGGCACGGCGACACGCGGGACCGACCGCGGGCAGGTCAGCGAGAGGGCGACGAGCCCCCCGACCGCGCAGGTCCCAGGTCACCTGACCGTCGGAGATACGTGCCGTCCGCGACTCCACAGGTCACCTCGCCCCGGGCGGACCTCCGCGCCCTCGGGTGGCAGCTGACCTGGGTTGCGGTCTGTCTCGGGGCGTGCGGCAAACCCAGGTCACCTGGGGGGCGGGCGAAGGCACCGAGTCGCGCGTGGACAGGTGACCTGGGGGCGGCTGGAGCCGGCGCACCTTCCAACCCCAGGTGACCAGGGTTCGCGTGGCTCGGACGCACCTTGCAACAGCAGGTGACGTGGGATCGCGTGGCTCCGACGCACCCTTCAGCTGCAGGCGACCTGGGATCGTCGCCGTGCCGACCCTGGTGGACGAGCGGATGTTTCTCTACGACCGAGGCGCGCGCACGACTCAGAGGCGGCTGCCGCGGCGCCAGGCGAGCGCGTCGAGCAGCGCGTCGTGGGCGTCGTCGGAGAGGTATTCGACGCCGAACGGCGTGATCCACCGCGCGTAGGCTGGCGTCGTCGCGAGGACGTCCACGCGAGGCACGTGGCCCGGCGGCCCGAGCGTGCCCTCGTACGTCATCGCGTCGGCGAGCACGACGCCGAGCGCGCGGAACGTGGCGCGGATGTGGCGCGGGTCGGGCTTCGACGCGCCAAAGCTCGCGCCTTCGAGGACCACCGACCACGCGCGCGAGGTCCAGCGGAACGAGAACCCCGCGAGGCCCGCGCCCTCGGTCCAAGCGACGGAGAGCCCCGGCCCGCCGAAGAGCGGGTCGGACGACGCAGGCGTGGCGAGGCCTCCCTCCACCGGGACGACGTGGACGGCCTCCGGGATCGGCGGCGACGGCAGCCCCAGCGCCCCGAAGAAAGCGTCGAGGCGCGCCAGGCGCTGAAACGGCGAGCGAGGCGCGCGCCCCGGGACGAGCGAGAGCCGCACGCGTGTGTCGCCGACGCCGAAGGTGTCTCCGTCGGCGAGCGGGAAGCGCCCCTGCGCCCGCAGCGCGCCAGCCCAGAACACGCCGTTCGCCGTGGAGAGCACCTCCAGCGTGTAGCCCTCGAGGCGACGGTCGAGGTACGCGTGGTGGCGCGACACGCGCGCGTCTTCGATGACGACGTCCGCGTCGAGGCCGCGCCCGAGCATCACGCGCGCCGGCCCGAGCGGGACACGACGCGCGCCGTGAGGCCCGTCGAACTCTAGCCACGCGTGCGGGTCAGTCACCGTCACGGGCGCGGCCTGCGGCGCCGCGGGCACGTCGTCGCCGAGCGCGAAGTCCATGAGCAGCGCGCGCAGCTCGGGCACGTCGAGGATCGCGGCGAGCGTGGGCTGCGTGTCGACGCCCGCGCTCCAGCCGCACACCAGCACGAGGCCGTCCCGGCAGCGCGCCTCGTCCACGATGAGCACCGCGAGCGCGACGGTGCGCGCGTGCCCCTCGCCCGCGAGCGCGACGACTCCAGGGCGCGGCGCGCCGGCGAGAG
>CAIUAC010001212.1 GCA_903896985.1 uncultured Sandaracinus sp. | reverse complement strand
CGACAATACTGCGCCGACGGGCTCGCTCGCGCGCCCGCTCATCGGCGCGGCGGTGCTGACCGGGCTGGTGCTCGCGCCCGCGGTGCTGCCGCTCGATGGGGCGACGCTCGTGCTGCTCTTCGCGCTCGTGCTCGCCGTCGCGCAGCTCGCGCTGTCGACCGCGCTGGTGCTCCCGACGGCGGGCGGGCGCCTCGACGCGCTCGCGCTCTCCGGTCCGCGCAGGCTGCGCTGGCTCGCGCTGCTGCTCGCGCCCGTCGCTGGATTGGCGTTGTTTTTTGGGGGCCGAGTGCTCGCCCTGCTCGTCTCGGCGCTCACGCCACAGGCGGGCCCGGCGGCGATCGAGACGTTCGTCGAGTGGCCGAGCGCGAGCCTCGCGGTCGCGACCGTCGCGGTGCTCGCACCCGTCGCCGAGGAGCTGTTCTTCCGGGGCTTCGTGTATGGCTCGCTCGCGCCGCGCGTCGGGAGGAGCGCCGCCTGGGCGCTCACCGTGGTCGCGTTCGTGCTGCCGCATCTGCCGCAGGTCTGGGGCTCGTGGGGCGCCCTCGCCGCGCTCGTGCTGACGAGCGTCGTGCTGACGACGCTGCGCGCGCTGACGGGCTCGACCGTCGTGCCCGCCGTCGCGCACCTGACGCACAACGCGCTGATCGCGCTCATCGCGACCTCATGAGCGCTCGCCTCGGAGCGAGAGCGTCGCGAGAAAGAGCACGAGGACGAGGAGCGCGGGGAGGAGCGCGAGGAGGACTGACATCCTCGAACAGAGGAGCACGCTGCGTGCCGCCCGCGCGAACGCCACGCGCTCACTCGGCTGCGGGCAGCTCCGTGGTCATGCCGACGAGCACGCCGTCGCCCGTCGCGCCGGTGAAAGTGCGCCTCCACGCGGCCTCGAGGTGCCACGCGCCGCCGAGCAGCACCGAGACGCCGAGCGTCGTGCCGACCTCCGCGCGGTGCGCGGAGAGCGTCTCCTCGCCGAGGTCGCCGAGACGCGCCTCCTGCGTCCGCGCGGACACGAAGTAGGCTCCCCAGCCGACGCGCCCGAGGGCGAAGAGCGCGAGCGGACCGAAGGCGTGCTGCACGCCGAACGCGCCCTCGAGGTGAAACGCGAACACGCCGCCGAGCGCGAGCGTGACGTCGTTCGGCGCGCCCGCGGGCGCGAAGCGTCGCCCGCCGAAGTCCGCTCCGCCGAGCGAGACGCGCAGCTCAGGGCCGCGGAGCCAAGGCTGCGGACGCCCGGACATCGCGAACGAGACGCCGCCGAGCGTGAGGCGCGCGTCGCCCGCGCCCGCGAGGTCGACGCGCAGGTCGCGCACGACCGCTGGGACGCCGTCCGGCGCGTCGAACGTGAAGCCGAGCCCGCCAAGCTCCGCGCGGTCCGCGAAGCCGCCGTACTCGAAGGCGACGGCAGGCTCGAAGGGCGGCGCGGCGGGCTCTGGCGCGGCGACGGTCGCCGACGGCACGGGCAGCGCGACGCTGACGACGACGGACTGCTGCACGACGAGGCTCGGCGCAGCGGCCTGCGCGGCAGTTGGCGCGGCGATCGGCGCGGCGACGGACGCAGCGCAGGGCGCGACGGGCGTCGACGGCACCACGATGAGCGCGGGCGCCGTCGTCTCTGCGGGCACGCTCGGCGCACCGGGCTCTGGCGCTTCAGGGCACTGCGCGCGCGCGACGCCGCGCGAGGCGGCGAGCCCGAGCAGGAGCGTGAACATGAACGACCAGGCGGCACGGCGGCGCAGCGAGACAGGCATCGCCGAGGAAACGCGGGGGCGCGCTCGCGCTTACAGCGCCGCGGGGCACGGCGCGCGGCGTGTGCGATATTCGGCCGGGATGATCTCGACATTCGCCGTCGCGCTGCTGGTCGCCTTCGCGCACATGGTCAGTTTCTCTTGGTACACGGACCGCACGCCGAGCCGCAAGCGCGCCCTGGGTCCGCTCATTCCGGTCGCGGCGCTGACCGCGATCGCCGGCGCCGTCGCGGCGGTGTTGCTGCTGATGCCCGGGCTGCACCGCACGATCCACGGGACCGTGGCGCGCAGGTACGAGCTACCGATGAAGGGCTCGCTCACGCCGCTCCTCACGGTGCGCGAGGCGAGCGGCTGGACGGTCGACGTGGCGCCCCCTCGGGAGCTTTGGCTGCACTGCGCCGTCGGCGACACCTACGCGCGCGAGTCGATGGCGCCGACCGTGCGCTGCGGCGCGCTGACGACGCAGGAGAGCGTCACGCCCGTCGAGGTCGCGCTCGGGCTCTGGGGCGTGCTGGCCGTGTCGCTCGGCGGCGGGGTGATGTACCGCGCGCACAGAGCCCGCGGCTGACTCACGCGACGGCGCGAAGTCCACGAACCGCGCGCGCTCGTTGGGCGCTCAAGACTCGGTGGTCGGGGCGCCCTCGCCCGCACACGCGCACGTCCGCGCGACGTGCTCACGCGACTCGGTGCAGCTCGTGCGCGCGCGGGCGCAGCGCGTGAACGCGTCGGCCTCCTGGAGATCCTGCGCGACGGCGCAGATGCGCTCGGACGCCTCGCAGATCGCGGTCACCGCGCGACACGCGCCCGCGCACGCGTCGGCCTCTGCGCCGAGCGCCTCGGGGCGCTGCCGCTCGATCAGCGCCTCGTCGCGCTGGATCGCCTCGTAGCCCTGGTCCGTCATCAGCGTCGGCTGCGCGCCCGCCATGCCGCAGCCGCCGAGCGCGAGCAGCGCCGTGAGACTGAGCCCGATCGTGCGCAGCGCGCTCCCTCGCCGTCCGGTCCGCGTCGTCATCGCCCCTCGCTTCTAGCGCCTGCGCCCAGCCCGAGCACCTCGCGGTTCATCGCGATGCCGCGGTCGTACGCGTCGATCGCGAGGCGGCCCTCCGCGCGCGCTCTCTCCTCGTCGCCCGCCGTCCGCGCGCTCGCGGCGCGCGCCTCGTGAACGCGCCCCGTCACGAGGTGCAGCCTCGCACGGAAGTAGCTGCTGCGCGTCGCCTCCGCGAGCCCGCGCGCGACGCTCTGCTCGGCGCCCGCGTCGTCCCGCGCGACGAGCTGTAGCTCCGCGAGCCGCCCGTACGCGTCGAGCCGCACATCCTCGCGCTCGGGCACGCGCGGGAAGTCGATGCGCAGCACCTCCGCGAGCTTGGCGCGCGCCCCGACGAGGTCGCCGCGCGCCTCGAGCACATCGGCCTCGTGCTGCAAGCCCTGCGCGATGCCGAGCGCCGCGAGCAGCCGCGTGTCGATCGCGCGCCGCGCCTCGACCTCGCCGCCGCGCTGCGCCGCGCACGCGCCGAGGGACACGCACAGCAAGAGCCCACCGAGGGACGCGCGCAGCAAGAGCGCGCCGAGGGACGCGCGCCGCAGCAGCGCGCCGGCCTTGATTCTCAGGTGAGCGCTCACTTTGCGGTGCCTTCCTGCGCCGCGGCGAGCTCGGCGGCGACGCCCGTGAAGTAGCCCCGCGTGTGCGAGCTGACGATCGCGT
>CAIUAC010001211.1 GCA_903896985.1 uncultured Sandaracinus sp. | reverse complement strand
CGCGCCGCCGGGTGCTAGTTCGCGCCCGGCGACGATGGAGGCGATTCGGCAATGGGCGCTCGGCCTGCTCGTCACGCTCTGCGCGTGCGCCTCGGGCGCCGTGACGCACGCAGCGGCGCAGGACGCGCGCGCCCCGGACGCCGCCCCTCCCGCGCCGAGCTCGCCGCTGCCCGACGTCCACGGGGCGCCCATGTCCCCGACGATGTCCGCGGGCAGCGGCTCCCCGCCCGCGACTCCGCCGACGGCGGCGACGCCGCGCGACTCGTCCTCGTGGAACGCGCTGCCGATCGTCAGCTACTCGCGCGAGACGGAGCTCGCGTTCGGCGGCTTCGCGGTGCGGTACTTCCGCATCGGGGACGCCCCGCCGGAGAGCCGACCGTCGTTCCTCGCCGCCGCGGTGACGATCTCGACGCGCGCGCAGGTCTTCGCGGACGTGTACCCGGAGCTCTGGTGGGATCACGAACGCTGGCTCGTCAGCGGGCAGCTCGCGTATCGCCGCATCCCCGACTACTTCTTCGGCATCGGCAACGACACCCGCGCCGCCGACCGCGAGCAGTACACGCTGCACACCTTCTGGTCGCGCTTCGATCTGCGCTATCGCGCGTGGAAGGCGCTCTTCGTCGGCGCGCGGCACGAGCTGCAGTGGCACGAGCTGCGCGACCTCGAGCACGCGCCGCTGCTCTCGTCGGGCACGGTCCGCGGCGCAGAAGGCGGCGTCCGGCACGGCGTCGGACCGACGCTCGTGTGGGACTCGCGCGACAACACGCTCGCGCCGCACGGCGGGCTCTACTACCAGGCGTCCTTCCTCGTGTTTGGGGGCTTCCTCGGCAGCGACTACGACTACGCGCGCCTGACGCTCGACGCGCGGCACTACCTCGCCCTCGCGCCGACGCAGACGCTCGCGGTCGAGGTCTTCCTCGACGCGCTCGCGGGCGATGTGCCCTTCAATCAGCTCGCGCAGCTCGGCGGCGTGGTCCGGATGCGTGGGTATTACGAGGGGCAATATCGGGATAAGTCGTACGCCATGGCGCAGGTGGAATACCGCGTGATGCCGCTCTTCTGGAGGCTCGGCGCGGTCGTGTTCGCGGGGCTCGGCGAGGTCTCGGAGCGGTGGCGAGACTTCAGCCTGGAGGGCCTAAAATGGGCTGTCGGCGCGGGGCTGCGGTACGCGCTCAACGTGGAAGAGCGCATCCATGTGCGGCTCGACGCAGGCGTCGGCCCAGGGACCTGGGGCGTCGACGTGAACATCCTCGAGGCCTTCTAGCCGCGGGTGGTGCTACGTTCCGCGAGTCGACACGCCAACGGGGGTCTCTCCATGGAACACTTCGAACGCAGGACGTACGCGAGCAGTGCACGCACGATGCTCCTCGCGGGGGGCTGTCTCGCTGGAAGCTGTCTGCTCGCCGCCTGCGGCGGAGGCACCGCCCACACCCACCGCGTCGGGCCGATCATGCGCACCGCCGAGGTCGAGACCGAGGCGCCGCCCGTCACGAGCGCGCAGCATGCGCACGGCGACAACCAAGCGAGCGCCCGCATGGGCGGCCCTGGCGGCGACCTCGCGCTCGCGAATGGCGCGCGCCTCGTCGTCCCCGCGGGCGCGCTCGACGCGGACGTCGAGGTGATGCTCGGCCTCGGCGAGCCCGTGACCGCCTTCAACAACCACGACGACGAGAAGGTCGTCGGCCCGTCGCTCGTCATCGCGCCGGAGCTCGCGTCGGCGAACAGCGCGCCCTTCGTCGTGGAGCTTCCCTTCACGAACCTGCCCGAGGGCTTCACGGAGGCGGACATCGCCGTCGCCTTCGAGAGCACCGACGACGACGCCAGCGGCTTCCGCGGCGGCGCCGTGCGCACCACCTGGGAGCACGCCCCCGCGCGCATCACCGCCGATCACAAGCTGCGCGCCGAGTTCGTGCACGCGCCCGGGATGCGCGTGCAGTTCGTCGTGTCGAACTGAAGCGCGCGCGGGGCGCACCGCGTCGGCAACGCCCCCTCCATTGCCGCGCCGCACCGCTCCGGCTAACGTGCGCGCGCCCATGACGGTTCGTGACCTCGGATATCGCGCCTACGAAGGCACCCGGCTGCCCGCGTCGCACAACACCTGGGTCATGATCCGGCACAGCCTCCGGCGCGCCTGGGCGTCGTGGCTCGTGAAGCTGCCGGTGTTCTTCTGCCTCGGGACGCCGATCGTGCTCGGCATCTACTACTTCGTCGCGGGCGTGTTGATGTCGCGGCAGACGGGCGAGGCGTTCGACGCCGCGCCGCTCGTCCGCACGCTCGTCACGACGCAGATGTGGCTGTTTCTGCCGTTCATCACGCTCGGCGCGGGCGCCGGCGCCATCGCGCAGGACGCCGTGCACCGCGCGTTTCAGTTCTACTTCGCCAAGCCCGTGACGCCGGTGCAGTACCTCGTCGGGCGCGTGTCGGCGGTGGCGTTCTACTCCGCGCTCGTCGTGCTGATCCCTGGGCTGATCCTGATCGGGCTGATGGTCGCGTACGGCGCGCCGAGCGACGAAGTGCGACTCGAGCGCGCGGGCTATGTGCTGCCGTTCTTCCTGTCGACGCTGATCGTCTCGTTCGTGATGGCGTCGGTATCCGTCGGGATCTCGTCGCTGTCCAAGAGCCGCGCGCTGACGATGAGCAGCTGGATCCTGATGCTCGTGGTGCCGCACGTGATCGCCGGCGCCATCTCGCTGATCGCGCACAACGACTGGGTCTTCCTCGGCTCGATGGCGGGGCTGCTCGACGTGCTCTTCGACGCGCTCTTCAAGAGCCCGAAGGACGCGTCGTCGCACCTCGAGTGGTGGCACGCCGCGCCGCTGCTCGCGCTGCTGACGGGCGGCTCGCTCTGGCTCGCACACTGGCGCCTCACCCGCGCGGAGGTGATCACGTGAGCGCGCGACCCGCAGACCCGAGCGCTGACGCGAGCGCGCAGCCGAGCGAGAAGAACGTCGAAGAGAAGGAGCCCTCGATCCGCTCCGTGCGGCTGTCGAAGTGGTACGGGCGCGTCACCGCGCTGCAGGACGTCTCCCTGCACCTCGAGCCGGGCGTGTGGGGCCTGCTCGGGCCGAACGGCTCGGGCAAGACGACGTTCCTCCGCCTCGCCGCGGGCCAGCTTCGACCGTCGCTCGGCGATGTGCGCGTGTGCGGGCTGCGGCCCTTCGGCAACGTGAACGCGCTCCGCCGCATCGGGCTCTGCCCCGAGGCGGACGCGATGTACGACGACCTCTCGGCGCTCGAATTCGTGTCCTCGATGGCGGAGCTGAGCGGCTACTCGCGCAAAGAGGCGGGCGAGCGCGCAGAGGCGGCGCTCGACGCGTTCGGCCTGAAGAAGGCGATGGAGCGCAAGGTCGGCGGCTACAGCCGCGGGATGCGGCAGCGCGCGAAGCTCGCGCAGTCCGTCGTGCACGAGCCGGATGTGCTGCTCCTCGACGAGCCGCTGACGGGCACCGATCCGACGTCCCGCGCGGTGATCCTCGAGCAGCTTGCCGCGCGCGCCGCGGCGGGCGCCGTCGTGCTCTTCTCGACGCATGTGCTGCACGAGGTCGAGGCGCTGACCGACCGCGTGCTCCTGATCGCGCGCGGGCAGGTCGTCGCGCAGGGGCGCGTGCATGAGATCCGCGATCTGCTCGAGGAGCACCCGCATCACGTCCGCGTGATCTGCGACCGCCCGCGCGACCTCGCCGCGGCCGTGCTCACGGATCCTGGCGTCCTCGGCGTGCGCTTTCCGGTGCCGGACGGCGTGGAATTCGAGACGCGCGAGCCAGACCGGACGTACGCGAAGATCGCGAAAATTGCCGTCGAAGGGAAGTACAAGGTCTCGTCGCTGACGAGCCCCGACGCCACGCTCGAGGCGCTCTTCCACTACCTCGTCGAGCGCAGCGG
>CAIUAC010001210.1 GCA_903896985.1 uncultured Sandaracinus sp. | reverse complement strand
GTCGTCGAGGTCCCCGCGGACGTCGCCGAGCCGCTCGGTGAGACGCGCGGCGACGACGTCTACGCGGAGTCGGTCGTGTCGGCGTCGCGCACCGCGCAGTCGCCCCTCGACGCCCCCAACTCGACGACGATCATCACCGCGCAGGACATCCGCCTCACCGGGTTGACGAGCCTCGGAGACCTGCTCCGGCGCGTCGCGGGCGTCGACGTGATGCGCCTGACGCCCGGCGACACGCAGTTCTCGATCCGCGGCCTCAACCAGCGCTTCTCCAACAAGGTCATCGTGCTGCTCGATGGCCGCTCGGTGTACCTCGACTTCCTCGGCACGACGCAGTCGGACACGCTGCCGTTCAACCTCGAGGACGTCGAGCGCATCGAGGTGATCCGTGGCCCGGCGTCCGCGCTCTACGGCGCCGACGCGGTCACCGGCATCGTCAACATCATCACGCGCGACCCCGGCGAAGGCCGCGCCTACGCTGCGCTCAGCGGCGGCAACGACGGCGTCGGGCGCGCGGTCGGCGGCGTGACGGCGCGCAGCGGGGGCCTCTCCTACCGGCTCAGCATGGGCTACGCGCAGGCGTTCAATTACGCCGCGGTCGTCGACCCGCGCCGCGTCGACGTGCTGCCCGCGTCGGGCTCGCCGTACGGCCTGATGAACGTCTGGTTCAACGGCGACTTCCGCTATCAGCTCGGGCACGGCTATCAGCTGCGGTTCGGCAACGCGACGCAGACGGGTAGCTCGACGATGCAGGGCGTCAGCCGCCTGCGGCAGATCGAGTCCGCGGGGCAGGTCTTCTCGCAGACCTACGCGCAGCTCAACACGCCGATCGGGCTGCAGCTGCGCACCTTCTGGAACGGCTTCGGCACGACCGCGACGGTGGACGAGCAGGTGACGGGCGCCATCCCGACGACCGCCGACGACATCGTGCAGCACATCGTGGACGTGGAGGCGACGTACGCGCACCGCTTCGGCACGGGCTTCCGCAACGAAATCACCGCCGGGCTCGCGTACCGCTACAAGTACATCGACTGGGTCTGGCTCGGCCCGCAGGTCAACACGCAGCACCACTTCGCGGCGTACCTGCAGGACCAGATGCGGATCATCAAGGGGCTGCAGCTCGTGGTGAGCGCGCGCCTCGACTCGCACCCGCTGCTCGCCGCGATCCAGGTCTCGCCGCGCGCGTCGGTCGTCGTGCGCCCGAGCCGCGGGCAGGCGTTCCGCGCGACGGTGGGCCGCGCGTTCCGCGGGCCGACGTTCCTCGAGTCGTACCTGAACATCGACAACAACTCGCCGCTGCGCGGCGTGACCGCCCTCGGCGCGGGCAACACCAAGCTGCGCCCCGAGGAGATGATCTCGGCCGAGATCGGCTACGCGAACCAGGCGAGCGACTACTTCGCGCTCGAGGTGAACGGCTACTTCAACCTCGTCAGCGACCTCATCTCGCTCTCGTCGGTCGACACCTATCGCCTGCGCGACACGGACGGCGCGGGCGCAGAGGCGGGCGGCGCCATCCCCGCGGGCGGCTTCATCGGCGCGGTCGACGCGTTCCCCGTCGGCGTGCTGCGCTATCAGAACCTCGGGCTGCTCGCGAGCACGGGGCAGGGCGCGCAGTTCCGACAGCTCGGCGCAGAGGTCGGCGTGCGCGTGTTCCCGCTCGACGGCCTCGACGTCTACGCGAACTACGCGCTCAGCGACACCGCGCCGAACAACCTCACCGCGGTCGAGGCGCAGCAGCGGCTGCGCGGCTTCGAGGCGGATCAGCGCACCAGCCTGCACAAGGTCAACGTCGGCGTGCAGTACCGCTCGCGCTTCGGGCTCGACGTCTCGACGGATTTTCACTGGGTGAGCTCGCAGCTCTGGGTCGAGCAGGTGAGCGACGTCGCGACGGGCGTCGCCTTCCAGAGCTTCGCCTTGCCGAACTACGCGGTGCTCGACGCGCGCGTCGGCTATCGCCTCGGCACGCACCTCGAGTTCGGCATCGTGGGCACCAACCTGCTCTCTTCCGGGGTGCGCCAGCACCCGTTCGCGCAGCCCATCGACCGACGCGTCTGGGGCAGCGTCACGGCGAGGTTCTGAGATGAGCCACACTCGATTCGCTCACTCCCGCGCTCTCCTGCTCGCGCTCGCGAGCGCGTCATCGTTTCTCGCCTGCGAGGCGCCGCCGCAGGACGTGTTCCGCGCCGACGGCGGCGTGTCGCCCGACCCGCACGGAGTGATGCGCGGCACGGTCGTCTACGCCGGCCCGCGCGTGCCCTGCGACTGGACGCTCGACGACACCTACCTCGACGAGGACCGCGTCCCGAGCGTGCGCGGGCGCGTGATCCTGACGCTCTTCGACGCGCACAACCCGCCGCCGCCCGAGGGCAGCGCGACGAGCGCCGTCAACCTGCTCGCGATCGACGGAGCAGAGCTCTTCGGCACCGAGCCGACGCGCCTGCGCGACGTCTGTCAGCCGCTCCACCCGACCGGCGCCGAGGGCCCCGCGACGGGCTCCGCGCCCTTCGTGTGGCCCGACCTCGAGCTCGGTCGCTCGTACCAGATCCGCGGCTTCTACGACTCGGACGAGGACTTCAGCCCGTTCTTCTCGGTGCGCAACAGCCCGACCGCGGGGGACGTCGGCGGCGGCGCGCTCGTCGACCCGACCTCGCCCGTCGTGCGCTATCAGCCGATCACGTTCGGCTCCGTCGCCGAGCACCTGCGCGGCCAGGAGCTGACCGGCGTCACCGTCTCGCTCGGCGCCGTCGTGACGACCGAGCGCCCAGCGTTCCGCTACGAGGGCACGGGCACCTTCTCGAGCCAGGCGCTCCTGCCGACGACTGCGGACACGACCGCCGCCGACGCGGAGCTTTGGGACCTGACCATGTCGAAGCTGACGCTGCTCTCGGACGCGGACCCGGGGCTCACCGCGGCGTTCGAGGCGGGCGGCGTGCAGGTCGACTTCGCGAACCGCTACGCGAACCAGTGGTACGTGCGCGACGTCGATGTCTCGAACAACACCACCGGCGCGCCCGGCGCCGACGGCGTCGCGGACCCGCACCCGATCCTCGGGCGCACGCGCAACGTGAAGTGGGTCACGCCGATCATCCTGATGACGCGCGCGCAGACCGAAGCCGAGGTCCGCGCGCACATCCCGGCGGTCCTGCTGATCCCGTCGGTGCGCCCGGCGGTCGTGCTGCTCGGCAACACGCGCGCGATGTATCCGTCCCTGCCGATCTCGATCGCGCCGGTCGGCGTCGTGGTGCTCGATCCCACGCTGCCGCAGTGCCGCGTCCCGTTCGTGCCGCCAGGCAATCAGCGCGAGCTCTACAGCCCGGACGACGGCAGCGTGCCCGGCGGGATCCCCACGGACTGCCAGGAAGTGCCGACCGGCGAGTACACGATCAACGTGCTCCACGGCGTCGTGCGCGGGCGCCGGGCGGGCGGTCAGGCGTGCGCCGACGCGTCGATGTGCGACCAAGACGAGTCGCTCGTCTCGGGCATCGTGCGGTGCACCGCGGGCGCCTGCGCGATCAGCGAGTCGCAGAGCGGCGTCGACCTCTTGAGCGGGCTCTTCTCGAGCCAGACGTGGACCGTGCCCAACGACCTCGGCGCGCCCGACGTCTTCTACAACCGCTACGCGCGCAATCAGCTCGACCCGCTCCCGGCGGGCGGCGGGGCGCTCCCGACGCAGCCCGGGCCGGGCTCGCTCCTGCTCGCCTCGCAGAGCCCGAGCGCGCGCTTCTTCGTCTTCGATCCGGACGACGGCAACCCCGGTCACCAATACGACGCCGCGGCGCGCCGCGACGTGCGCGCGCCGGCGTGCGAGTCCGCCGTGCCCGCTGCCGGCGGCGAGGCGCTGCCCTTCACGCCGCTCGCCGTCCCCGCCGAGTGCTGCGCCGCCGTCGCGTCGCTCTGCCATCTGCCGCTCTGCGCGCTCGCGACGCTGCCCGGGCGCACCGAGCGCAGCCGCTTCCTGACGAGCGCCGACCTCGACGCGGCGGGCAAGCCGAGCTGCGTGCCCTTCGCGATCCCGGCGAGCTGCTGCCCGTGACGCGCGCCCTCCCGCCCAGCCCTCGAGCGAAAGGTCCCCCGACGATGCCGCGAACGACTAGCCCCTGGAGCGTCCTGCCTGCGGCGCTGCTGTGCGCGGCGCTGCCGCTCGCGGGCTGCAATGTGCCGCTGCCGGACGACCCCGACGGCGGGGCCACGGATATGGCGCTGCGCCGACGGGACCTCGGCGGCGACGCGGCCGCGCTCGATCTCGGCATGGCGCAAGATCTCGGAGAGCCCACGGACCTCGGAGAGCCAAGCGATCTTGGAGAACCCGTCGATCTTGGAGAGCCTGCGGATCTCGGCGTCCTCGACGACGCGGGCCCTCCCGGCGCCGTCGGCGTCCGGTTCGCGCACCTGATCCCCGGCGGCGTCGCGGAGACGACCGTCGTCGGCACGAGCGCGATCACGCTCCCGGTGCGCCTCTGCATCTACACCTACCTGCCGCCCCGCACCGCGCCCGTCGCGACGCAGGCGCCGACCGCGCTTCCGCCCGCGCCCGCGGCGCCGGGCACGGTGTCGTTCCTCCCGTTCCGCGCGATCTCGGGCGCGTACAACACCTCGCTCTTCACGGCGCTCGACGTCGTCTACCGCGTGCGCGTCTACACCGTCGGCCCGACCGGCATCGGCATGGACGACGTCGCCTGCCCGACCTACGGCACGACCTCGCCGCCTCCGCTGATCGAGCAAGACGTCCCCGGCGCCGCCGTGCAGCTCGGGCACAGCTACACCGCCGTCGCGCTCGGCCTCGTGCCCGGCACGCTCGGCTCGACGCCGCCCGCGCTCCCCGCGGTGTGCGGCGCCGCGTTCGACACCGCGTGCCCCGGCACCGGCGTCGGCAGCCGCGCGCCCGCCCTCGCGCTCCTCGACGACGACGTCAGCGCCCCGTCGGCGGGGCACGCGAAGCTGCGCGTGATGCACGGGATCGCGAACGGCCCGCCGGTCGACGTCTGCTACGACCCGGACGGCCCGGGCGGCACGGCCGAGTCAGCCGTCGCGGCGAACGTCAGCTACGGCACGGCCTCGGCGTACCTCGAGGTCCCGGCGCCGCTCGCCTCGGGCGCGCTCAACGTGCACATCGCCTCGGCGACGGCGTGCGCGGGCCCCGTGATCGGGCAACTGCCGATGCCGATCCCCGCCGGCGCCATCCCCGCGGGCCTCCTCGCGGCCGGCGCGACCAACGACGTGCTCGCGGGGGACGTCATCACGATCTTCGGCTCAGGTCGGATCGCCGTCGTGCCAGACGGCGGCACCTCCGCGGGCGACCCCGCGCGCGTCGCCTTCATCCCGTGGAAGGACCGGCCGCGCTGACTCAGGCGCCGCGGCGCGCCAGGCGCACCGCGCCCACGATGCAGCCCCCCAGCGCCAGCCCGAGCACGCCGGCCAGCACCGCTCCGACCAGCCAGTCCAGCAGTCCGCCGAGCGCCGGCATCAGCGCCGCCGCTGCCTGGCCCAGCCCGCGCACGAGGTGGGCAGGGCCGGTGACGCCATACGCCTCGATCCCATGCAGGATGATGCCGCCGCCCACCCAGAGCATCGCCAGCACGCCCACCCCGCCGAGCACGACCAGGAAGTGCGGCATCCCCCAGACGATGGCGCGCCCCAGCGCCCGCAGCGCCGCGACAGGGCCACGCGCCAGCGCCACGCCGACATCGTCGGCCTTCACGATCAGCGCGACGCTGCCATACACCAGCGCGGTGATGCCGACGCCCACGACCGCCAGCACCGCCGCGCGCAGCCAGAAGCCACCCGCAGGCAGGTCGGCGAGGGTGATGGCCATGATCTCGGCGGAGAGGATGAAGTCGGTGCGGATGGCGCCGGTGATGCGCTGCTGCTCCTGCACCGCGGGGGTGCCGACCGCCTCGGCCTCGCCGACCTCATGCCCGCGATGGAGCAGTTTCTCGGCGCCCTCGAAGCACAGGTACAGCCCGCCCAGCATCAGCAAGGGCGTGATCGCCCACGGCATCAGGGCAGAGAGCGCCAGAGCCGCCGGCAGCAGGATCAGCAGCTTGTTGCGCAGCGAGCCGACCGCGATGCGGCCGATGATCGGCAGCTCCCGGCTCGGCCCGAAGCCCACGACGTAGCGCGGCGTCACCGCGGCGTCGTCGATCACGATCCCGGCGGCTTTCACGCCCGCCTTGCCGGACAGCGCCGCCACGTCGTCGAGCGAGGCAGCGGCCAGCTTCGCGATGCTCGCCACATCGTCGAGCAGCGCCAGGAGGCCGGTGCTCATGCGCGGCTCCCCGGGGCGCCCGCGCGAGCGTCCTCGCCCTCGAGATAGATCGCCGGCGGCGGCCTTTCCACGGGCGACCCGGCACGCGTCACGTTCGTCCCGCGAAGGGAAGGGCCGGGTCGACTGACGAGGCAGCGCGGGCGAGGTCCGGTTCGTCCAAGCGAGGCTCCGCTGTAGGCTTGCGCAAACTCAAATTGAGCCGGGGGAATTCCGCGTACTGCGCTCGAAAGCATACGTGGCCGCTGCCAGGACTGCCACATCGTCCCGGTCGGCCTGCGAGACGTCGGGCACATGGACACGCCGCGCCCCGCGGAGCTGACCTGGAGCGCGCTCGCCACCGCAGACTCGGCGGCCCCGACCTTCGACGGAGTGACCTGCGCGGGCGCCTACTGCCACGGTCCGACGCTCATGTCGGGCGGCACCAACACCACGCCGACTTGGGCGCGCGTGGACGGCACGCAGGCGGCGTGCGGCACCTGTCACGGTCGGCCGCCCGGCGGCACGCACCCCACCGAGACCAACTGCAGCATCTGTCACTCTGCCACGGCACTCGGACGACGGGCGTCTCGTCCCCGCCCGAGGGCGTGGATGGGAAGATCGCGCGCCTCGACATCCGCGTCGGCGCGCACGCCGAGCACGTCTCGGCGACCACGATGCACTCCGCCTGGAACTGCACGTTCTGCCACGGGGCGACCACGCCGACCTCGGCGCTGTCCCTCGGGCACATCGACGGCGACGCGCGCGGAGGCGGTCTTCGGGCCGATCCTCGGCGCGGGCACCACGTACTCGTTCACCACCGGGGTCTGCGGCAGCACCTACTGCCACGGCAACGGGAACGTGCGCGCGGCGGCCCCCGGCTACCGCTGCAGCCAGTGCCACGCGGCGAGCGTGAGCTCGACGGGCGCGCTGCTGCGGGTCGATCAGCACGTCAACGGCATCGTCGAGGTGAGCGTGCCGAGCTTCAACCCGGCGCTCTGCGGCGGACGAGGCGGCTGCACGCCGGCCGGCTGCCACGGCACTCAGTGCTGGTAGGCGCCCCCCGCTGAGCCAGCACGCGGCGGCGCTCGGGTGGGCGCCGCCGTAGCCGCGCCTCGCGCTCGCCGCGCTCGCACGCTGCCGCGGCGGCCGACGAGGCTGGCGAACGCGACAGCGCTCGAGAGGGCACAGACGCTCTAGACCCGCTCCGCGCCCCGGTGCTAGTCTCGCGGCCCACGGGCATTCGTGCGATGTTCGGGAACTTTTCTGTCCAAGCGATGTCTGTCGCGCTAGGTCACTAGCGCGCGGTAGTTCGCTGGCAGTCAGTCACACGATGTGACGAGAAGGATGAAGACGGATGACGACCGGTAATCAGCCTCCGCAGCAGGGACAGGGCCAGCAGCAGCGCGGGCGCCCAGGCGCGATGACGATGGCGATGCGCGCCGTCGACGTCCCGACCACGGGCCCGAAGGTGCTGCGCATCGGCGTCATCCAGAGCGGCAAGATCGTCGAAGAGCGCATCGTCCGGCGCCGCGAGACGGTCGCCGTCGGCTCGTCCGAGCGCAACCACTTCGTCGTGCACTCGGCGAACATGCCCGCGCGCTTCGAGCTCTTTCAGCTCGTCGGCACGGACTACATCCTCAATTTCACCGAGGATATGCGCGGTCGCGTCGGCTTGCCGGCCGGCGTGCAGGACCTCACGCAGCTCCGGGCCTCCGGCGCGGCGCGCAACGCGGGCGCCCACTGGCAGGTCAAGCTCAACGACAGCTCGCGCGGTAAGGTCACGATCGGCGAGACGACGCTGCTCTTTCAGTTCGTCAGCCCGCCGCCCGTGCAGCCGCGTCCGCAGCTGCCCGCTGCCGCGCGGGGCGGCTTCGTCAAGGGCATCGACTGGGTCTTCACGGCCTTCATCACGTTCTCGTTCATGATGCACTTCGGGTTCATCATCTACCTCGAGAACGCCGACTGGGAGCTCGACAACGGCATCGGTGAGCTGCCTCCCGAGATCGCGCGGATGATCCTCGATGAGCCTCCGGCGCCGCCCGTTCCTGAGGAGCCGACCGAGGCGCCGACCGACACGCCGACCGAGGCACCCGTCGCGGACGCGCCTACCGCCCCGACCCATTCAAATTCGGCGGCGAACACCAGCGCGCAGAACAACGCGTCGGATCGTCCGAGCGCAGCGGAGGCGACGGCGCGCATGGGGGAGGAAGCCGCGGCCTCGGCCGAGCAGCTGCTCGTCGGCGCGCTCGGCGGCGAGGCGGACAGCGCCTTACGCGACGTGCTCGCCGGCGGTGCGGTCACTGGCAACGCGGCAGACGTGCTCGCGCAGGTAAACGGCG
>CAIUAC010001209.1 GCA_903896985.1 uncultured Sandaracinus sp. | reverse complement strand
CGGACCGTGCCACCCTTGGCGATGTCGGCGTACGAAACGGCCTTGCCGCCGTACTTCTTGGACGCGACCATCGTGATCGCCGCGGTGGTGGTCGTTTTGCCATGGTCGATGTGACCGATGGTGCCGACGTTCACGTGGGGCTTGCTACGGACGAACTTTTCCTTGGCCATCGCGGCTCTCCTCTGGTCTCACCGGCGGACTGGTTCACTCGAGCGAACTAGGACTGCATTGCGATTCGGACTACGACGTTTTGAGCCCAGGAAGAGGATTGAACTCTCGACCTCCCCCTTACCAAGGGGGTGCTCTGCCACTGAGCTACCTGGGCACTTCACTGCTTCGACTGCACTGCTTCGACCGCACTGCTCTCGGGACTGCACTGCTGCTCGGGACTGCAGACGACCTGCAGGGTGGAGCGGGAGACCGGATTCGAACCGGCGACGTTCAGCTTGGAAGGCTGACGCTCTACCAACTGAGCTACTCCCGCGGGTTGGATGAGCCGTCGCGCCGATCCGGAGATTCATGCATGGGGTGGAGGGTGATGGATTCGAACCATCGAAGGCATAGCCGGCAGATTTACAGTCTGCTCCCTTTGTCCACTCGGGTAACCCTCCGAAAATACTACCGAACTCTCACTCGAACTGGCGGCCTGTCGGAACGGCGAACTGGCGGAACGGCGAACTGACCCTGAGTACGAACTGGCGATGGCTCACGAGCTAGCGACGGGAATCGAACCCACAACCCCCTGCTTACAAGGCAGGTGCTCTACCATTGAGCTACGCCAGCCTGGCTCCCGACCAGCGTTTTGCTGGGCGAGCGCCCCACGAGAGCCCCGGGGAACGGACGGAAGACCGCATCCGGGGGAGACGAGGGCGCCTTTCTTACGCTCGACCCTGTGGGCTGTCAAGCACGGTTCTAGCATGGGAGGTGTTTTGGGATCAGGGCTGATGCCGCGCCATTGCCCGGGGCTCAGTCGCGAACGGCTCAGTGGCGAACGGCTCAGTGGCCCGCGGCGGGGGGGGGGCGCTGAGGCTGGCGCCGTTCCCTTGTGCGGGGGGGTGGTCGTCCGGCGCCTGCGCGGTGGCGGCCCCGGCGCCCGGCGCACCGGCAGCAGGGGGCGGCGGCGGGGTGGGGGCGGGGGGAGCGGCGCCTGGGACCTGCTCGACGAGGGCACCCTGGACGCGGGCGAGGTCTGCGCGGGTGCGCTCGGTCCACTCGGAGCGCACGCCGGTGCGCTCGACCATCATCAGCGTCATCTCCCAGTAGCGGATGGCGTGCTGCAGGAGCGGCTTGACCATCTCCCGGAGGCTCTTGTGATACTCGTCGGAGAAGACGGCGTAGAGGTCGCGGCTGAGGTCGGGGCGCGGGGGGACCGGGGAGCTCGTGATCTCGGTCCAGAAGGCGTCGTACATCTGGCCGATGCGGTAGCCGCTCGCCGCCGCCCAGTGGGCGTTGCCGAGGCGGATGGTGTTGAAGTACTCGCGCTGCGCGTCGAGCAGGATGCGGGCGCGCGCCTCGAGGGCGACGCGCTGGACCTCGGTCGTGCCCTCCGGCAGGTGGATCGCGTCGGCGCGCTCGCGGAACGTCTCGGCGACGACGAAGCCCGCGGCGCCGACGGAGAAGTCGTCCTGGATGGGCTGGGACTCCTGCTGCATGCGGTAATAGGCGAGCGCTGCCTGCCCGTCGTGGTTGGCGGCGTCGAGGCGGTGGGCGCCGAACTGGGCCTGCGCCTTCCTCGCGAGGAGCGAGATGCGGTCGTCGGGGTCGAGGTCGGTGTTCGTCAGCGCCTCGTCGCAGAGGGCGATCGCCTCGTCCCATAGCTCGAGCCGGACGGCGATGTTCGAGAGCATGAAGTGCGCGTGGAGCGCGTCGCGCGGGTCGCGGCTCGGCAGCGCGAGGAGCGCGCGGAACTTCTCGGCGGCGCGGGGAAGCTCGCTCCGGTCCTCGAGGCAGAGGCCGCTGTTGTAGATGGACGGCGAGACGAGCGGGCTCTCGGGGAACTCGCGGGCGAGGCGCTCGTAGAGGACGACGGCGTCGTCGCAGCGGCGCGAGTTGAGCAGGTTGGTCGCCTGATCGAAGAGCATGTTGGCGTCGTAGGTGTTCCCGAGCCCGGGGACGCCCTCTCCGGCGCCGCCGATGTGCATCTCCTCCATCTGGACGACGCGCGGGCGCGTCGGGACGGTCGGGTGGAGCGTGCCTTGGGCGCCGCCTCCGCAGCCGACGGTGAGGGCGACGAGGGCGGCGAGCGGGAGGGTCAGCGGCAGAGACGTGGCGAGTCTGGGCATGGGGCTCGTGACAACGGCGGAGGCGAGACGTTCCCGTAGACGCGCGCTCACGGGGAAGGTCGCGCGCCCGGGCCGCGTAACAGTGGGGCAGAGGGCGGAGGCGCTCACGGGCCGGAGCGTAACAGCGTTCGTTACGCTGTGACGCCCGCGCGTGGGCCGTTGTGACGCCGCGGGGCGGGCGCGCCCCCCAAAAACGCTCTGTTTCTGCCAGGCGTGCGCGCGAGCGGGCTTGGCACGGCGGCTGCTCTATGGGTCCCCAGCGACGCCGTGACGGCGCGCGATGCAGGGAGCCGCAGAGCGATGGAACGCACGATGACGCTGGTCGGTGGAGTGAGCGAGTGGTCTGAGCAGGAGCTCCTCGCGCGCATGCTGGACCGCTCGGGCAAGGCGTGGCGCGAGTTTCATCGCCGCTACGACCGGCTGATCTTCCGCTGCATCCACAAGGTCACCGGGCGCTTCGCCAGCGTGCTCACCAGCGAAGATGTGCGCGAGGTCTACGCGTCGCTCCTCGTCAGCCTGACCGCGCGGGACATGCACAAGCTCCGCACCTTCGACTTCGAGCGCGGCAACAAGCTCTCGAGCTGGGTCGGGCTGCTCGCGACCAACGCGGCCTGGGACCACCTGCGCACCGTCGCGCGGCAGCCGCAGACGACCGCGCTCGCCGACGCGGAGTTGATCAGCGCGCCGGGCGCCGACGCCTACGAGCAGCTCGCCGAGAAGCAGCGCTGGCAGGAGGTCAACGCGACGCTGGCGAGCTTCTCCGAGAAGGACCGGACGTTCGTGCAGATGTACTACGTGGACGGCCTCTCGCCCGAGGAGGTCGCCGACCAGCTGAACATCTCGATCAAGACCGTCTACTCGAAGAAGCACAAGATCCGCAGCCGCCTCGAGCGGGAGCTGGCGCACGTCGTCGGCGTCACGCTGCCCGCTGAGGAGGCCGCCGCGGCCTGAGCTGACCGCCCCACCGGGCGGCGTGAGCTAGTTGGCGTTGCGCTTGGCGGGGCGCACGACGCGCACGCCGTGCGAGAGGCGCACGTAGGGGCGGTAGAGCGCGCGGCGCTCCTCGAACAAGAAGCGCTCGAGCGCCTTGCGCTCCGCCCGCGCCATCGCGACGAAGCGGATCGCCTGCCCGTGAAAGAGCCCGTCGACGCGGTCATAGATCACCTCGCCGCGCGCCCAGAGGGGCTCGCTCAGCCCCGGCAGCGGCAGCTCCAGCTGCACCTCGCGCGTCGGGCGCGTCAGCTCCGAGAACGGGCGCTCCATGTAGACGCCGGTCGGACTGAGGTCGGTGCCGAAGCAGCGGTGCGTCTCGTCCCCGACGATCTGGTCGAGATACACGCCAATCGGCACTCGCATCGCGTTTCTGCGCTCGCTCATCGCTCGCCTCCCGGGCACCCATCGCGGGTGCGTTGATGTAGGCAAGTGTAGTCCGAACGGGCGAGCGGCTCCAATAAAGAGGAGCGCGCGGGGACGGCGGGGCGACGCGGGCTATGCTCGGCGGCCGTGTGGCTCGGGCTCACCGTCGTGACTGCTGCGTATCTGCTCGGGTCCGTCGCGTTCGGGCTCGTGGTCGCGCGGCGTCGGGTCGACGGGGCGCCGGGCGGCTCGGCGGCGTGGGGCGCGGGGCTCCT
>CAIUAC010001208.1 GCA_903896985.1 uncultured Sandaracinus sp. | reverse complement strand
CCGGCGTGCGCATCGCTCGCGGCGACCGCCTGCGCCCAGGCAGCGAGGACGGCGTTCGGCTGCGCCGTGCGCTCCGCCGCGCCCGCGCCCCCGCAGCCCGCCGCGCCACAGCCGGCCGCACAGAGCCAGAGCGCTCCTGCGATCCACTGCTCGGCGCGCGACGTCACGCGCGCGATGCTAGCAGCCCGCTGCCGCGCCCGCCGCACGCGCAGACCGCCCCCGCGCCTCGCACGTCCGAAGGACGACTCACGGCGCGTTCACGGATCGCCGCGTGAACGAGGGGTCACACCGCCTCGCATGACCCACGAAAATCGCCCAGGATGTCGAGAGTCTGGGCGGCGAAGCGCTGGCACGGATCCTGAGTTACGCAGCCACGAGCCACCCCGACCGCACCCGAAGCGAGGACCCATGACCGCCCCCCGCCGCACCTTTTCTTTCCGCTCCTTCGACGCCCTCCGCGTCGCCCTCTTTGCCCTCGCGGCGCTCGGCGCCGTCGTCGCCTCAGGCTGCGCGCAGGAGGACTACTACTGCGACGCGAGCGGCTGCTATCGCTGCGATGGAGTCGGCTGCCGCCTGCTCGACCCGCCGACGCGCCCGATGTGTCACGGCGACTGGGAGTGCGCGGCGCCCACCGTCTGCACGACCCTCGGCTGCGCCGCCGAGTGCGTCGCGGACGGCGACTGCCCCGAGGGCACCGTCTGCCGCACCGGCCTCTGCGCCGCGCCGCAAGAGCCGCCGCCCGTGGTCAACCCCGGCACCTGCACGCGCAACGCGGACTGCGCAGACGCCTCGCTCGTCTGCCAAGACGGCGCCTGCGTCGTCGCCCCGACGCCGGCGTGCAGCGCCACCGACGCTTGCCCGAGCGGCCAGTCCTGCGTCGCGGGGACCTGCATCGTCAACACCGAGACGTGTCAGTTCAGCTTCGAGTGCGGCGCGGACCACCTCTGCGTGAACCAGCTCTGCACCACGAGCTGCGCGGCGGGCGCGGCGTGCGGCGTCGGTGAGACCTGCGACGCGGCGAGCGGCACCTGCGTCGTCACGCCCCCCGTCACCGGCGTGTGCACCAACGACGCCGCCTGCGGCGCGGGGCGCGTCTGCCTCGACTCGAGCTGCTACGACGGCTGCACCACCGACGCGACCTGCGGCGCGGGCCGCTACTGCGCCGCGGGCGTCTGCCGCCCCGACACGCGCCCGCACCCCTTCTGCGCCAGCGACGCCGACTGCGCGCCCGGACGCCCCTGCATCGGCGGCGTCTGCCGCACGCCCTGCGACACCAGCGCGACCTGCGCGATGTTCGACGTGCAGTTCAACTTCTGCGGCGCCGACAGCTACTGCCTGACGACCAACGAGGTCACGACCGACTGCCACGCTGCGGCGGACTGCGCCGCAGGCCAGGCGTGCATCGACGGCATCTGCCGCTGACCGACCACCAGCGTCTTCTGTCTCTTCACTCGCGCGAGGCTCCTCGAATGTCCAAGAAGGTGAAGGCGATTCTCGTCGGCGTGCTCCTCGCGCTCGTGGCCGCTTGCGGCCCGGGCTCCCATCGCTCCGCGCCGCTGCCGCCGCCGGGTCCAGACGCCGGAGGCTCCTCCGGCTTGGTCGCGACTCGGCTCGTCAGCTCACTCTCCAGCGCCGAGGCCCGCACGCTCTGCGAGTATGCGGCGGCGGTGACGAGCCGGACGACGGTCAGCTGTGATGGCGGGCTCACGATCGAGCCGATCGCCGTCGACTCGTGCGCCGCGAGCATCGCCGTCCCTCCCGCCGGCTGCACGGCGACCGTCGGCGACGTCGAGGGCTGCTTCGAGGCGATGGGCGCGAACCCCTGCGTCGGTTTCAGCAGCGCGGCGTGCGCCCCGATCCTCGCGTGCGGTCGCGCCGCCTGAGCGCTGCCTTCAGGCGCCTCGAGCGCCGCCCTCCTACCGCCGCGCTCCTCGGGCGTGTATCGTTGCGCGCGTGAAAGCCGCCGACCTGATGACGCGCGACGTCGTGACGCTCGCGGAGGGCGCGACGCTCGGGGACGCGCTCGCCACGCTCAGCGAGCACGGCGTGCGGCACCTGCCCATCCTGCGCGGCAAGAAGCCGATCGGCGTGATCTCGGACCGCGACCTGCGCCGCCTCGAGGGCGCGATGGCCGGCTCGGTCGGCACCGCCGCGCCGGGCGCCGATCTCTTCGCCGCGCCGGTCACTTCGATCCTCGAGGGCGTGCCGGCCAGCGTGCTCGGGAGCGCGACGGTACGCGAGGTGATCGACACGATGCTCGAGGCGCACGTCGGCGCCGTGCTCGTGCTCGACGGCCGCGGCTCGCTCGTCGGGATCGTCAGCTTCGTCGACGTGCTGCGCGCGGCCCGCGACAAGTTCTGAGCCCGCGCGCCGTCCGCCTCACCAGCCGCAGCCGAGCGCGAAGTAGTCGGGCCCACGCTCGCGGCTGATCTGCAGCCACGACTCCCAGATCGTCTGCGTGCGCGCGGCGAAGTCCGCAAGCTCCGGGTCGGTCCGCGCCGCCGCCTGCATCCACGGGCCGAGCGGGTCGATCAGCCCAGTCTCGTTGCCGAGCCCAGGGACGCGCGTCGAGAGGCGATGCACGCCCGCGCCCTCCGCCCACGGATCGGCCGGGTCTTCGGTCGCGCGCATCCCCGGCAGATCCGACCAAGCCTCGATGAAGGTCGTCTCGCCCTGATCGTTGAAGGTGAATTCCTCGTAGATCGCGCAAGCGCCGCCGCGATAGGCGAACGACACCCGACAGCGCGCGAAGGGCTGGACCGCGAACGCGCGGCAGTCGCGGGTCGGCACCGTGGACGGCTCCGCGGCGAGCGCCGTGCGCGTGGAATTGACCATCACGTCGCGCTCGTAGCCGGTCAGCAGCAGCCAAGGAGCCCACTCCCAGCGCGCGACCAGCGTCGAGTAGTTCGGCACGAGCGCGGGATCCGCCCGAGTGTCGAGCGTGTCGAAGTAGAGGTTGGCCTGCGCGACGTAGTACTCGGGCGTCTGCTGCGGCGTCAGCACCGTCGAGAGCTCTCCCGAGGGCGGCGGCCCGGCGTCGACGGGCGGGCCGGCGTCCACAGGAGCGGGCCCGGAGTCCGTCGAGGCGTCGAGAGGCGTGGTGACCGGCGTCGGCGTGCAGCCCACCGACCACAGGGCGAGCGCGAACGGAATCGGAAGAAATCGGAGCGCGGTCATCGACACGGAGCACCTCTCGAGGCGAGCTGTTCTGCGGAGAGCTTAGTCGAACTCGCGCGCTGAAAGCTCAGGCTGCGCAGGGCTCCACAACGAAGATGAGGCTCAGGGTGATCTCTCACCGTGAGCCTCATTGGGAGTGGCCTGCGCCGAGCGTCAGCTCAGCGCGATTGCCTGCCGCAGAGCGGCTCAGCGCGATTGCCTGCCGCAGCGCGGCTCAGCGCGACTGATAGAGCGAGAGCGAGCCGACGTAGAGGAAGCCCACCACGAAGAGCACGAGGAACGGGATGCTCGTCCACGACCCGGTGACGACGGCGATCGCGATCGTCGCGACGAAGTACAGCCCGAAGCCGATCTCGAGGAGCGTCGCGAGCGTCTTGCCCGCCTTGTACGACTTCTTCGACCAGCCCTCGGTGTGCTTGACGATGCCGTGCTTCGGCGTGCGGACGAACTCGCTGTCCTTGCCGATCAGCCCCTCGATCACCGCGCGGGCGTTGTTGATCGAGAGCCCGATGCCGAGCGCCATCGTCATCGGCAGGCGGCGGAGCGCCTCCCAGATGTTGTTGTAGAGGACGTGGTGCGAGGTGACGTAGAAGAGGACGATGCTGCCGCTGGTCGCGACGAAGAGCGGCACGTCGAGGAGCAGCAGCTCCGGGCGATCCATGTGCCGACGAAGCAGCATATTCGGCAGCTGAAGCGCCGCGAGGATCACGAGGAAGAGGTACGCGAAGTTGTTCGTCAGGTGGAAGACCGCCTCGATCTTCACGAACAGCGGGATCTTCGAGCGGAGCACGAGCGGCAGGAGCTTCTTCGCGGTCTGCGCCGAGCCCTTCGCCCAGCGGAACTGCTGCCCCTTGAAGCTGTTCATCTCGCAGGGGATCTCGGCGGGCGCGATCACGTCGGGGACGTAGATGAACTGCCAGCCGCGGAGCTGCGCCCGGAAGCTGAGGTCCATGTCCTCGGTGAGCGTGTCGTGCTGCCAGCCGCCGGCGTCGACGATCGCCGACTTGCGCCAGATGCCCGCGGTGCCGTTGAAGTTGAAGAAGCGCCCCGAGCGGTTGCGCGCGATGTGCTCGATGACGAAGTGCCCGTCGAGCATCATCGACTGCACGCGCGTGAGCATCGAGTAGTCGCGGTTGAGGTGGCCCCAGCGCGCCTGCACCATGCCGACCTTCGGGTCGGTGAAGAAGTGCACGAGGTCCTTGATGATCCCCTTGGTCGGGACGAAGTCCGCGTCGAACACGAGGATGAAGTCGCCCTTCGCGACCTTCTGCCCGGCCTCCAGCGCGCCGGCCTTGTAGCCCGTGCGGTCGGTGCGGTGGACGTAGGTCGCGTCCCAGCCGCGCGCGACGAGGTCGGCGACCTTCGCGGCCGCGATCTGCTGCGTCTCGTCGGTCGAGTCGTCGAGGACCTGAATCTCGAGGCGGTCCTTCGGGTACTCGATCTCCGTGCAGCCCTCGATCAGGCGCTCGGCGACGTACATCTCGTTGAACATCGGCAGCTGCACCGTGACGTACGGCAGCTCCTCGAACTGCGACATCGGCTTCGGCGCGGACTTGCGGTGCCTCCAGTAGAGGAACAGCAGGTGGGCTCGGTGGAAGCCGTAGATGCCTAGGACCGAGAGAACGATGAGGTACAGCGCGATGACGACGACGTCCATGGGTCGGCACCCTACGCGCGCGCCGAGGGGGCAATTGTCCGAGACTTGTACTTCGTTGTCCGCTTGCGTCGCCCGCTGTCGATCGCTGACGCGGGGTGTCAGGCCGTGCCATCCTCGACCCGATGCGCGGCGGGTGTGCTCGATTTCTATTCTCCGTGTCCTTACCGCTTTGCGTCTTCGTCATCGGCTGTGGCGACGACGGTGGGCCCACGGATCTCGGCGCGCGTGACCTCGGCGAGGCGGACCTCTCGACGCTCGACCTCGGCGGACCGGACGCTGGCCGAAGGGATCTCGGCGACTGCGTCGACGCCGACGGCGACGGCTACGCCTCGCACGCCTGCGGCGGGGAGGACTGCGACGACGCGGACTCTGCGCGCTACCCCGGCGCGTACGAGGTCTGCGACTCAGCCGGTCACGACGAGGACTGCGACGAGACGACGTTCGGGGACGTCGACTTCGACGGCGATGGCGCCATTTCGGCGGCTTGCTGCGGCTTCCTCGGAGGCGCCCACGAGTGCGGGGCAGACTGTGACGACACACGCCCCGACGTCGGCTTCCGGGCGGCGCAGGAGATCTGCGACAGCATCGACAACGACTGCGACGGCCTCGTCGACGAGACCTCGGCGGCGATCCCTTGGTACCGCGACCTCGACGGTGATGGCTTCGGCGACGCGAGCGCGCCGACGACCCTCTCGTGCGCCGCGCCGAGCGGCTACGCGGTCGTGCCCTTCGACTGCGATGATCGCTCGTCCGCGGTCAGCCCGACCGCGCCCGAGGTGTGCAACGGGCGCGACGACGACTGCGACGCTCTCGTCGACGAGGGAGGCGTGTGCGGCGGCGCGCTGGACGGCGGTGTCGCCGATGGCGGCAGCGTCGACGGGGGCAGCGTCGATGCGGGCGCGGACCCTTGCGCGCGCTGCGTCTGGTCCTGCGTCGCGGAGCGCTGCGACGACCCGATTCGCCTCGGCACGCACGGCTTCGGTGGCTGCGCGGTGCGAGAGCGAGGCGACGTCGCGTGCTGGGGCAGCAACTCCGACGGGCAGGTCGGCTTCGGCTCCGGGATCAGCTGGGCACGCCCCGTCCCCATCGCGCTGACGGACGTCGTGCAGGTGGCCGGGGGCTACCTGCACACCTGCGCGCTCACCGCGCCCGGAGTGCTCTACTGCTGGGGCGACAACTCCCGCGGTCAGCTCGGCGTGGGCGACCTGGTCGACCGCCTGACGCCGGAGCCCGTCAGCATCGAAGCCGACGTGATCGAGGTGACCGCGGGCGGCTATCACACCTGCGCGCGTCGGCGCACTGGCGAGCTCGATTGTTGGGGTGCCAACGACTCCGGGCAGCTCGGCCTCGACAGCCTGGACACGGAGCGCGTGTGGCCGAGCATCGTGCTCGCGCCCACCGGGACCACCGCGCTTTCCGGCGTCGTCTTCGTGCGCGCCGGCGGCGAGCACACCTGCGCGTCGACCGGCGCTGAGCTCTATTGCTGGGGCGCGAACGGCTCCGGGCAGCTCGGCGTCGGCGACACGACGCCGCGCGCGCGCCCCGCGCTGACGGCGCTGCCGCGTACGCCCGTCTCGCTCGCGACGGGCACGGAGCACACCTGCGCGATCGATCGGCTCGGTCATCTGTACTGCTGGGGTCGCGGCACGAGCGGAGCGCTCGGCTCGGCCTTGGCGGCGAACGCCTCGCGCCCTCAGCTCGTCACGACGACGCGCTTCGCGGCCCCCGTCGAGGTCGCGGCGGGCGCTTATCACACCTGCGTGCGCCTCCGGGATGGCCACGTCTGGTGCGTCGGCGCGAACGACCAATCTCAGCTCGGTGATGGCGCGCGCTGCTCCATCGCGCTCGGCGAGTCGTGCACGATCGACTGGGTGCCGACGCTGATCGCGAACGTGGTGTCGCTCTCGGCGATGTCCGAGGGGATGTGCGCGTTCCTCGCGACCGGTCAGCTCGAGTGCTGGGGGCGCAATTCGTATGGCGCGCTCGGAGTCGGGGACGACGCGGTGTACACGCAGCCGCAGCTCGTCCTGCCGCCCTGAAGCGCGCCCGTCCTCAGTGCGGCCAGAGCACCTTCGGCAGGCCCGTCGTCTGCAGGAGCGCGGCGACGTCCATGCTCACGGCGATGCCGACGTGGATCATGATGCCGCCCCAGATCGAGCGCGTGCGCATCGCGAGCGTGCCGAGCGCGAGGCCCGCGAAGATCGCGCCGAGCGTCTCGGGCAGCGGCTTGCCGTAGTGGATCATGCAGTACGGCACGATCATCGCGAGCACTGCGCCCGAGCCCATCTGCGTCTTGCAGGCGCGCAGCCAGAAGCCGCGGAAGAAGAACTCGAGGGAGAAGAACTGCGCGGCGTAGAGGCACTCCCACATCGCGAAGTCGCCCCACGAGCGCGAGGCGTGATCGTAGAACGGATAGTGCGTCGAGAACGCGCGCGTGTAGCTCACGGCGACGACGCCCACGAGCACGATGCAATAGAAGACCCCGTAGACCCAGAGGTGCTTCTGAAAGCCGCGCCCGCGCAGCCCGTATTCGTTCAGCGGCGCCTTGAACACGAACTTCACGACGAGCGCCGGCACGATGAAGTAGCCGAGCACGCGCCAGCCCGACCAGTACACGAACGTGAAGAGCTCGAAGAACTGCGAGTCGCGCGCTTCAGCCCAGAGGCTGTGTTCGCCGTAGCTGTCGATCAGGGAGGAGAGCAGCTTCTCGAAGGTCGGGCGGTGCCCGATGTACTCCATCGCCGTCAGCATCAGCGCGCCGACGACCATCGCGATCAGCGGACGCCAGTCGTGCCCGGCCTTGCGCTCCTCGCGCGCCCGGCGCTCGTCTGCGGCCTCCGCGTCGAGGACGCGCCAAGACGCGAGGAAGAAGCGCCGCGGATCGAGGTCGCGCAGCGTCGTCAGGAACGAGTCGTCGTCGGGCTCGAGCGCGACCGTCGCCGACTCGGTGTTGCGCGCCGGACGCTTCTTCGCGCCGGCCATCAGGCGCCCTGCGCGAGCTCGTGACCGCGGCGGAGGCGCGCGACGGTGCGCTCCTCGCCGAGCACCTGCATCACCTCGAAGAGGCCCGGGCTCTGCGCGCGCCCCGTGAGCGCGACGCGCGCCGCCTGCGCGATGTCCTTGATCTGCAGCCCCTCGGCGGCGAGCCACGCGGTGATCTTCGCCTCGAGCGTCGCGTGATCGAAGGGCGCGGTGCCCTCGACCAGCGTAGCCAGCGCCTCGAGCCGCGCGGCGTTCGCGGGGACGAGGAATTTCTCCTTCGCCTTCGGGTCGAAGACCGGCGGCTCGCGGAAGTAGAAGTCGACCATGTCCGCGACGTCCACGAACGTCGCCGCGCGCGCCTTCACGGTGCCGACCGCCGCGGCGAGCCGAGGCTCGTCCGCCGCGACGACGAGCCCGCGCTTCTCGAGGAAGGGCAGCGCGTGCTCCGCCAGCGTCGCGTCGTCGAGCGCGCGCAGGTGCTCCGTCTGCACGTAGAGGAACTTCTTCGCGTCGTACTTGCCCGCGGTGTGCCCGCAGTGATCCCAGCCGAAGTGCTCGATCAGCTCGGCGCGCGAGAAGATCTCCTGATCGCCGTGCGACCAGCCGAGCCGCGCGAGGTAGTTGAGCACCGCGTCCGGCAGATAGCCGAGCTCTGCGTACTCGAGCGCGCTGACCGCCGCGTGCCGCTTGCTGAGCTTCTCGCCGTTCGGCGCGAGGATCATCGGGAGATGCGCGAGGCTCGGCACCGGATAGCCGAGCGCCTCGTAGATCAAGATCTGCGGCGGCGTGTTGACGACGTGATCATCGCCGCGCGCGACGAGGTTGATGTTCATCGTCACGTCGTCGACGACCGCACCGAAATTGTAGAGCGGCACGCCGTCGTTGCGGAGCAGAATGAAGTCCTGCTGCGCGTCGTTCGGCACGTCGATGCGCCCCTTGACGAGGTCGTCCCAGCCCGTCGTGCCGCTCGTCGGCGCGCGGAAGCGGACGACGTACGGCAGGTCCGGCTGAGCGGTGCGTCGGCTGCACGTGCCCGGGTAGCGGAACGAGTGCTTCGCGCCGGTCGCCTCGTGCGCCGCGCGCGCCGCGCCGAGCTCTTCCTTCGTGCAGAAGCAGCGATACGCGTGCCCCGACGCGATCAGCTGCTCGGCGTGCGCGTGGTAGAGCGCGAGGCGCTCCGTCTGAAAATACGGGCCGTTCGGCCCGCCGATGCCGGGGCCCTCGTCCCAGTCGAGGCCGAGCCACTTCATCGAGTCGAAGATGGCCTGCACGCTCTCGGCGGTGTTCCGGCCGCGGTCGGTGTCCTCGATGCGGAGGATGAACTTCCCTCCGACCTTGCGCGCCCAGAGCCAGTTGAAGAGGGCGGTGCGGGCACCGCCGATGTGCAGATACCCCGTCGGTGACGGGGCAAAGCGAACGCGGACGTCGGACATGGGAGGGCGACTATACGGAGGAATCGCCCGGCGTCGAGAGTGCCGCGCGCAGAGGCTCCCGGGAGGCCGACGCGCAGCGGCGCGCCCCGAGCGCCTCAGAGGGTCGGCGGCGCCAAGCTCGCGGCCGAAGGACCGTCGCTGACGACGCGGTTGCGCCCTCCGTGCTTGGCCGCGTAGAGCTTACCTACTATGGATAGCTAGCGTTTACCTACTTATACTAAATCACTTCACTTTTCGGGTTTTTCTAAGCAAGCCGGAGATACGTTACTTATATTGCCTACTTTGCTTATTGATTATTAGTGTTTACTAGGCTACGTTTGCTATTTAAGTAGGACTATAAACTATGTCATCGCATTATTTGGGTTCAAATAGTTTGATTTGGGGGATATGGGGTATATGGGGTTCAGTAGTT
>CAIUAC010001207.1 GCA_903896985.1 uncultured Sandaracinus sp. | reverse complement strand
GGCGAAGGCGATCCCCGGCATCGTGGTCTTTGCGACGATCTCCGGCCTGCTCGACATGCTCACGAGCTACGCGCAGGAGCGGCACGACATCCTCGGTCGCATCCTGCTCGGCATCATCCGCTCGGTCTGGACGACCGCGACCTACGTCGTGATGCCGTCGATGGTGATCGAGGGGCTCGGCTTCTTCGCGGCGTTCAGGCGCTCGAAGGACCTGATGCTGAACGACCCGACGCAGGTCGGCGTCGGCTACATCGCCATCGGCTTCATCACCTCGCTGCTCGGCTTCGTGACGATCGGCTCGGCGTACTTCCTGTCGAACCTCGTCTCCGGCATCAGCTACATCCTCGCCGGGATCGTCTTCTTCACGATGGTCAACGTCTACTGGGCGGTCTCGGGCTACCTCCGGATCACCTACTTCACGTGCTTCTATCTCTGGGCGAGCCAGTGCATCGCCGCGCAGCGCCCCGATCCGGCGCTCGCACCGGCGCCGCTCCGCAACGCGATGGCCGCCTGAGCGCGCGCTGAAGCGCGGCGCGGCAGACGCGCCGCAGACTCACCCCCGAGTCGGAGAGCGAGCCCCCCACGGGGCTCGTTCTTTTTCCGTCACCTCAGCGCGACACGAGCGCTCCGACGGCGCACGAGACGCCCGTCCCGCCGAGCCCGCAGTAGCCGCCCGGGTTCTTGGCGAGGTACTGCTGATGGTCGTCCTCCGCGTAGTAGAGCGTCGGCTGCGGGAGGATCTCGGTCGTGATCGGCCCGAGCCCCGCCGCGCTGAGGCGCGCCTGGTAGGCGTCGCGCGAAGCCTCCGCGACGGCGCGCTGCTCCGGCGAGTGGAGGTAGAGGCCCGAGCGATACTGCGTCCCGACGTCGTTGCCCTGACGCATCCCCTGCGTTGGGTCGTGCCCCTCCCAGAAGGCACGCAGCAACGCCTCGAGCGGCAGCGTACGCGGGTCGTACACGACCAAGACGACCTCGTTGTGCCCAGTCCGCCCGGTGCAGACCTCGCGATAGCTCGGATTGCGCGTGAGCCCCGCCGCGTAGCCGACCGCCGTCGTGTGCACGCCGGCGAGTTTCCAGAACAGCCGCTCTGCGCCCCAGAAGCAGCCCATGCCGACGAGCAAGTGCTCGGTGCCCGGCGGGAAAGGCGGCGTGAGCGGCGCGTCGAGGACCAAGTGCTTGGCGGCGACGCGCATCGCCTCGGAGCGACCGGGCAAAGCCTCGTCGGGCGTGGGCAGGCGCAGCTTGGTGGAGGACGCGAACATCGACATGCCGACAGCTATCGGGCCGCACAGGCGTCATGGGAAGGGGTACCCTTCAGGCTCGGCGCCAGTCGGCCGATTCTACAAATGAGTCAGCCACATGACAGAACCTGCCCTCGCGACCGCGCTCGCGCTCGCTGAACGAGCGACCCTCCGCGCCGTCGTGGACGGTCTGCCGGACGCGGTGCTCGTGCTCGACCAAGAGCGCGCGTTCATCGTCGTGAACCCGGCGGCGAGGCTGCTGTTCGGCGAGGCGCTCGGGGCGGCGTTCGACGACGCCTGGCCCGAGACGGTGGCCGCCTACACGAGCGACGGCTCGCGCCTGCTCACGGCGAGCGAGTGCGCGCCGACGAGGGCGCTCATGGGCGAGTCGGTCGACGACTTCCGCTTCGTGCTCCGGGGCTCGCACCACGCCGAGAGCCTGCACCTGAGCGCCACGAGCCGACCGATCCGCGACGACGGCGGCGCG
>CAIUAC010001206.1 GCA_903896985.1 uncultured Sandaracinus sp. | reverse complement strand
GGGCCGATCGTGCACCTCGATCTCGGCACGACGCCCGCCGATCTCGGCTCGACTCCGGTCGACCTCGGCCCCGCGCCGCGCGACCTCGGCCCGCCGCCGCCCGTCGATCTCGGCCCGATGCCCGGCTGCGCCGGCGGTCCGCTCGCCGCGCCGATCCCTGGCTGCGCGCCCACTCCCGTGCCCGACACCGGCGACCCGCACGCCGACTGCGTCACGCGCATCAACCAGTTTCGCTGGCAGTGCCAGTGCCTGCCGCCGCTGATGCGCTGGACCGCCGGCGAGGCGTGCGCCGACATGGACGCCGAGTACGATCAGACGCATATGACGCCGCACGCCGGCTTCGGCGCGGGCATCTGCGGCTCAGGCTACGGGCAGAACGAGTGCCCAGGCTGGCTCGGCTGGGGGAGCGTCTCCGACACCATCTCGGGCTGTCTGCAGCAGATGTGGGACGAAGGGCCGGGGGACTTCTACGGCCCCCCGGCGCACGGCCACTACATCAATATGTCGTCGACGAGCTTCTCGTCGGTCGCCTGCGGCTTCTACTCGAGCGCGGGCGGGACGACCGCCGCGCAGAACTTCCAGTAGCCGCGACGCAGCCGGCGCAGAGCCGTCGATAGCCGCTATTTCGCGAACTCGTCAGTCGCGCGGATCAGCGCGTCGACGATGCCCGTCTCCATCGCGCTGTGTCCCGCGTCCGGAATCAGGTGCAGCGCAGCCTCGGGCCACGCCCGATGGAGCGCCCACGCGCTGTCCGCGGGGCACACCACGTCGTAGCGCCCCTGCACGATCACCCCGGGAATCCCGCGCACGCGCTCGATGTTCGCGAGCAATTCGTCGTCGCGCGTGAAGAACCCTCGGTTCACGAAGTAATGGCACTCGATGCGCGCGAACGCGAGCGCGAACTCGTCCTCACCCGTGCGCTTCACGAGCTCCGGGTCCGAGAGCAGCGTGCTCGTCGAGCCCTCCCAGATGCTCCAGGCTTTCGCCGCGGCGAGGCGACTCGGCACATCGTCGCTCGTCAACAGGCGGTGATAGGCGTGCAGCAGATCGCCGCGCTCCGCCTCGGCGATGGGGGCGAGATATCCCTCCCACGCGTCGGGGAAGAGCCGACTCGCGCCCTCCTGATAGAACCACTCGATCTCGCGCTTTCGCAGCAAGAAGATCCCGCGCAGCACGAGCTCCGTCACGCGCTCGGGGTGCTTCTCCGCGTACGCGAGCGCGAGCGTCGAGCCCCAGGAGCCGCCGAAGACCTGCCAGCGCTCGATGCCGAGGTGCGCGCGCAGCGCCTCGAGGTCGGCGACGAGGTGCCAAGTGGTGTTGTCGACGAGCGACGCGTGCGGCGTGCTCTTGCCGCAGCCGCGCTGATCGTAGAGGACGATGCGATATCTCGTCGGGTCGAAGAAGCGGCGCTGTCGCGGGTCCGTGCCGCCGCCGGGTCCGCCGTGCACGAAGACGACGGGCTTGCCCTGTGGGTTCCCGGACTCCTCGAAGTAGAGGTCGTGCACCGCGTCGACGCGCAGCCGCCCCTGCCTGTAACACTCGACGGGCGGATACAGAGTCCGTCGCTCGCCGCTGCCTTTGTCGCTCGTCGTCTTCGGCTCGTTCATGGCCCGCACTCTGCCACAACGCCCCGCTCCGCCGACACCGCGTTGCGCGTGACGTTGACGGCGCTCGCCGCGGCGGTCTACCGTCGAGCCTGATGCGCGCAGCCCAGGCTTCTTCGGTCCGCTCTTTCCTTCCCTTACTCCTCGCCTGCGCGCTCGGCGCAGCGCCCGCTTGCACGAAGGGCCCCGTGACCGGGCCGGTGCGCCCGCACGACGCGGCGGTCACCGATATGCCGTCGAGCGACCTCGGGAGCGCGACGGCGTGCACGAGCACCGCGCAGTGCGACGACGGCTTCGCGTGCACCATCGACGGCTGCAGCGCGAGCGGGCAGTGCGATCACACGACGATCGACGCGATGTGCGCCGCCGACGAGGCTTGCATCGTCGGGATGGGCTGCGTGCGCCGCGGCGCCACGGTCTGCACGACGAACGCGGAGTGCGACGACGGCAACTTCTGCAACGGCCTCGAGCGCTGCAACGCGCGCGTCTGCCTCACGCCGCTGCCGCAGACCTGCGACGACGGCAACGCCTGCACCGTCGATCGCTGCGACACGGCGCTCGATCAGTGCGTGCGCTCGACGGCGCCGGGCTGCGACGCGGGCGTCGCGCCGGGCGACGGCGGGAGCGCGCGTCCCTTCGAGGCGCCGGCCGACTACACTGGGTCGTTCCTGTTCGTGCCCGCGCAAAGCTCCGGCTGCGGCGCCGCGACCTACTCCATCAGCCGCGTGACCTTCTCGACGACGGCGACGACGCTGACGATCCAAGGCGGCTCGTTCCCGATGACCCAAATCCCCCTGCCGACGGGCGCGTCGTTCGACGTCACCTACGTGCAGCCCGACTGCGGCACCTATCATCTGCAGGGCACGTTCTCCGACAGCAACAGCTTCACGGCGCTGTGGACGGCGACGTTCTCGGGGAGCTGCGGCTTCTGCCCCGGTCAGAGCGCGTCGGTGATCGGAGTCCGGTCATGAAGGAGAAGTCCATGCACGTCAGTGGCTCGTCGTTTGGTATGGCGCTCTCTGCGCTGCTCGCACTCTCGCTCTCCGTGCTCGGCTGCGGCGGCGGTACGGACCGGCCGCGCGGCGCAGACGGCGGCGCGCGCTGCCTGCTCGCCGCGGAGTGCACCGACGCCTTCGCGTGCACGGTGGACACCTGCAACGTGTCCGGCGTCTGCGAGCACAGCGCGCTCGATGCGCTGTGTCCGATGGGACAGACGTGCAGCGCGATGACGGGCTGCGGCATGGGCGGGCAGTGCACGACGAGCGCCGAGTGCGATGACGCCGTCGTCTGCACCTTCGACTCCTGCGCCGTCGGCGGGATCTGCAACCACATGACGCTCGACGCGCTCTGCACCGTCGCTGGCGAGACCTGCGACGCGACGCTCGGCTGCACGCACACCGGGTGCG
>CAIUAC010001205.1 GCA_903896985.1 uncultured Sandaracinus sp. | reverse complement strand
GCCGACGACTCCAGCGCCGTGGTCAGGCGCGCGACCTGCTCGTCCAGGCGCTCGAAGAGCAGCCTCCCGCGCTCGAGATCCCCGGCGCGCGTCGCGACCTCGAGGTCCGCGGCGACGAGCATGAGCGCCTCCCCGCCGATCGTCGCGGCGGCTCCTTTGAGCGTGTGCGAGTCGCGCGCGACGGCCGACGTGGCGCCCGCGGCGAGCCCGCCTCGCACCGACTCGAGCCGACCGGGGAGCTCCTCGAGGAAGCCGCGCACGACGATGCCCGCGGTCTCGCGATCGCCCATCAGCCGCTCGAGCAGCGCCTCCTCGTGAAACACCGCCTCGCTCTCCGTCTGGGGCGCCGGCGGGATGCTCGGGCGCGACGCCGGCGCGAGCCACTTCTCGAGCATGCGCGAGAGGGCGCGGGGCGTCACCGGCTTGGCGAGGTAGTCGCTCATGCCTGCGGCGAGACACTCGTCGCGGTCGCTCTTGAGCGCGTGCGCCGTCATCGCGATCACCGGCACCGCGCGATTGGCGGCGCCCGCGTGGCCGCCGCGGAGCGCGCGCGTCGCCTCGAGTCCGTCGAGCTCCGGCATCTGCACGTCCATCAGCACGAGGTCGTAGGCAGTCTTCCGGAGCGCCTCGAGCGCTTCGCGACCGCTCGCGACGGCGTCCGCGTCGACGCCGAGCTTCCGGAGGATCCCAAGCGCCACTTGGCGGTTCGTCAGGTTGTCGTCCGCGAGCAGGAGCCGCGCGCCCGCTGCGTGAACGAGCGGCTGAAGCGGCACATGCGACGACATCGTCGGGCGGCTCGACTCGCCCGGCGCTCTGAACACCGCCACCAACGCGTCGAAGAGCTCGAGCGGGCGGACGGGCTTGCACACGCACGCCGCGAAGCCCGCGCTCGCCAGGCGAGTCTCGTCACCACAGTGCCCGAGCGGCGTCATCATCACGAGCTTGGTGCCCGCGAAGCGCGGCTCGCTCGCGATCGCGCGCCCGAGCGCCTCGCCGTCCATGGCGGGCATCCGCAGGTCGATCAGCAGCGCGCCGAACGGAGCGCCCCCATCGAGCGCCTCGTAGAGCAAGCGCAGCGCGCTCGGTCCGCTGACCGCCTCCGCCGGTCGGAGCTCGAGCGCGGTCAGCTGAGCCGACAGAAAACCGCGGCTGGTCGCGCTGTCGTCGACGACGAGGACCCGCGCGCCGCGCGCCGCGCTCGGCAGGCGCAAGGGCTCGGCGTGCGTCAGGGTCGCCTTCTCGAGGCGCGCGGTGAACCAGAACTCCGAGCCTCGACCAGGCTCGCTGCGCACACCGATCTCGCCGCCCATCAGCCCCGCGAGCTGCTTCGAGATGGCGAGCCCGAGACCCGAGCCGCCGTAGCGGCGCGTGATCGACGCGTCGAGCTGGCTGAATTTGTTGAACAGCAAGCTCAGCTTGTCGGCCGCGATCCCGAGGCCCGTGTCGCGCACGGAGAAGTGCAGCAGGACGTCGAGCGCGGTGTCTGCGGCGACGCTGACCTCGACGACGACCTCTCCGTCGCTCGTGAACTTCACGGCGTTGCCCGCGAGGTTCACGAGGATCTGCCGCAGGCGCGAGGCGTCCCCGCGGAGCTGCGCCGGGACCTCT
>CAIUAC010001204.1 GCA_903896985.1 uncultured Sandaracinus sp. | reverse complement strand
TGCGGGCGTTGCCTGGGCGAGCGGTGGCTGTGCGGGCGTTGCCTGGGCGAGCGGTGGCTGTGCGGGCGTTGCCTGGGCGAGCGGTGGCTGTGCGGGCGTTGCCTGGGCGAGCGCGCGCGATGGAAGCACCGCGACGAGCACGGCGGCAGCGAGGAGGGCGGCGAGGAGGCCGAGGCGCCGAGGCGGATGGGCTGGACGAGAGTGCACGGTCTGAGGTCTGTGCGGGCTCGGCTCGGCGTGTGTCAAGCGCGCCGTCGAGGTCGTTCCGCGGCGCGGCCAAGATCGGGATGGAGTAGAGACTCTGGAGGGTCCGAAGCGCGTCGCTCACCACCGTGCGCGACCACGCCCGCCGCCCCGCTTCGACGCGAGACGCCCCAGTCGGCGCTCAGGACGAGCCGAACATCGCGCCGGGGTCGACCGCCTGCTGACTGCCGAGCGCCTGGGGCGGTGCCACCGCGGGCTGGAGCTGCACGGCCTCGCCCCGCACCGCCGGAGGCTGCGCCGCCGGCGGGATCGGCGGGACGACCACGCGCCCAAGTCCGCCGGGAATGGCGACCGGAGTCTGATTCGGCGTCGGGTGTGCCGGGGGCGTGCGCGGCGGGTGCGTGCGCGGCGGGGGCGCGGGAACGACCGGCGCGCCGGGCGGGATGGGCGTGAGCGTGCTCGGCGGGAGAGGCGTGACGACGACGCCGTCCGCGGCCGAGGTGCCCACCGTCGGCTGGCCGAGCGGCGTGAGCGTCGCCGAGGACTGGGTGCTCGCCGTGTCGGCCCCGGCGACGCTGTTGGGCGCATCGCCTGTCCCGGCGCAGCCCGCGAGTCCGACCGCGCCGGCGAGCGCCGCTGGCGCGAGCAGCGCGCGCAGGGTGTCGGTGACGTAGGCGCGCCAGCCGGTCCCGTCCGCGAATAGCTCAGCGGCGGAGGGGTACGCGCGCGGCGTCAGCGGGTCTGCCGCCCGCCCCGGCGGCGCGACGGCTCGCGCGTGGGCCTGGGCCGCGCGAAGGCTGGTCTGTCGGGGCTTCTTCTGCGGGCCGTTCTTCGTGTCCACGGGCTGGCTCCGACTGTCGAGGCTCAGTCGCCGCGGCGTATCCGCGGCGCCCCCTCGCGCGCCCACCGTCCGACGCACGGAGCCTCCGAACGATCTGTCGATGGGCCGACTGCCTGGGTCGTCGCGGACGCATCGCGCGACCGTCGCGCGTCGGGGGCGCCTCCCGCGAGGCGCGTCGTGAGGGGTCGCCTCCGTCCTATCGCCAGCCTGCGCGAAACGCGTCGGCGCGCGCGTCGAGCCCGACCTCACGCAGCGCCTCCTCGAATCGCCCCGCGAGCTCCGTCGCCTGCGCATCGTCCTGCGCGACGCCGCGAAGCTCGGCCGCGTCTTGGGCCGGCGTCCCGTCGAGCGGCACGAGCGCGCGCACGAAGTCTCGCCGCGCCTCTCGCGCGAGCAGCGGCTGATCGTCCGCCCGCGCGACCTCGCGGAACGCGTCGCAAGCGCCCCGAAAATCGCTGAGGTTGAGGTACGTCCAGGCGAGCTTGTAGCGCGCGTACACGGTCGTCCTCGCCTCCGCGCCAGGCACCGAGAGCGTCGCGAGATACGCGTCGCGCGCGCCCGCGAGGTCCATGTCCTCGAACGCGCGGTCGCCGAGCGCGAGCCAGGCGTGCGCTGCGACCGGGCGAGTCGGAGCGTCCCGCGCGATGCGCTCGGCCAGCGCCTTCACCTCGTCCCGCGCGCCCTCGTCGGCGAGCGCGAAGAGCAGCTCGGAGAGCGCCGTCTCGACGACGCGCGGCGGGGGAACCGTCACGTCCCCGGCGATGACGCGCAGCTCCTCGAGCGCGCGTCCGCGATCGCGCGCGACCTCAGCCATCGCGACCTCGGACGCGGCGCGCTGCTCTCGCTGCGTCGCGGTATCCGTCGTCGCCTGTGCGCGCTCGTCGGCCTCGAGCCCACGGCGACGCGCCTCTTGGCTCCGCTCGAGCAGGCGCTGCGCGAGCGCGAGGCGCTCGTCAGGAGGGCACGACGCCTGACAGCGCTCGACGACGCGGTCGAGCGCCGCGTCGCCCGCGGGGAGGAAGGCGCTCGACGTCGCGCCCGGCGGCGGGTCCCGCACATCGGCCGCGCCGCAGCCAGCGCAGCAGAGAGCGCAGCCCAGCGCGACGCGGAGGGAAGCTCGTGAGAGAGGCATCACGGGGGCTCCAGACGCCTGCGACGCGCGAAGGTTCCCGCGGGCCGACACCGGCAGCCGATACCAGGCGCCGACACCAGGCGCCGACGCCGGGCGCCGACACCGTTGCGCGCCGCGACGGTCGCGTGGGAGCCTCTGCGCATGTCGCGCGCCGCTCTCCTGCTCGTCCTCAGCGCGGCGCTCGCGTGCTGCACCTCGGACGATGTGCCCGCCGCCGCGGACGGGGGCGCGCTGCCCCTCGACGCGGGTGGCTCGCACGATGCCGGCACGGCGCCCGGCGATGCGGGCGACGCCCAAGACTCCGGGAGCCCGCCGCGCGCCTTCACGCTGCCGCCCGCGAACGCGGCGCTCGACTACCAGCTCGGCGGTGCGTACGCGCCGCCCGCCGGCGTGCAGATCGTGGCCCGCGATCGCACCGAGGCGGTCGCGCCGGGGCTCTACAACATCTGCTACGTCAACGGCTTTCAGTCGCAGCCGGGCGATGATTCCTTTTGGCTCGGCGACCATCCGGACCTCGTGCTCCGCGACGCGGCGGGGGCGCCCGTGATCGACGCCGACTGGGGCGAGATGCTGCTCGACGTCCGGACGGCGACCTCGCGCGCGGGGCTCGCGTCGATCGTCACGGGCTGGATCGCGGGCTGCGCGGCGGCGGGCTTCGACGCCGTCGAGATCGACAACCTCGAATCGTACTCACGCTCGGGCGGCTTGATGACCGCCGATCAGGCGGTGATGTACATGCGCGCGCTCTCGGACGCGGCGCACGCCGCCGGGCTCGCCATCGCCCAGAAGAACTCGGCGGAGCTCGTCGCCCGCCGCGCCGAGCTCGGCACGGACTTCGTCGTCGCCGAGGAGTGCAATCGCTACTCGGAGTGCGACGTCTACACGGCGGGCTACGGCGACCAAGTGCTCGTCATCGAATACCGCCGCGCAGACTTCGACGCGGGCTGCGGCGCGTTTCCGAGCCTCTCGATCGTGCTGCGCGACCTCGACCTGCTCACGCCCGCCGACGCCGCCTACGTCTACGACGGCTGCTGAGCGCCGCGCGGCTCGGCTCGGCTCGGAAGAGCCGCGCGCGCAGCTCGACGTGCCCCGCGAGCTTCTACTGCCTGACCGGCTGCTGCACGTTCTTCGGCTGAAGTCGGCCTCGCGCACGTGCGCGCGCGCCCCTGCCGCGGTAAGGGGCGCGCGTGCCTGCAGCCGCTGACACCGACGAACGAATCGAGCTCCTGCGCCGCCACGTGACCTTCATGGAGGGGCAGTGCGCGGAGCTAGAGGGCGCGTGGTCGCGCCTGCCGCGTCTCGGCCTCGCGGCGGTGCTCGCCGTGCCCGCCGCGTTCGTGTGGGGCTTCGGCGCCGCGGTGGTCGTCGTGGTGCTGACCGGCGGGCTGCTCGCGACCGGCGCCTACCTCACCGGCGTGCGCCGCGGCTGGGCCAAGTCCGAGCTGGCGAACACCCGCCGCGACCTCGCGCGCCTCGAGAAGTCGCGCCGCGTCGAGTAGAGCGCCGCGCGACCAGAGCGAATGTTCGGAACGTCCAATTCCACGCGGGCTCGGCGCGCTGGCGGTCTGGACGTGCTCTCCGCTGGTGCGCACCTCTTGGCCTAGAACGCCAAGCTGACGCCGCGCGGGGTGATGCGACGTCTCAGGAGTCGAGCCATGCATCGAACCTCGTTGGGGAGAGCGTCTGCGCTGGTCCGCTTTTGCGGCGCGCTGCTGCTTGCGCTCGTAGCGACGAGCGCGGTCTCCGTCCACAGCGCGAACGCGCAGGCGGTGGCCGGCTTGATGGTCTCGAAGTCCATCCCCCCGGCGACCATCGCGGTCATCGACCCCGAGTCCGGGACCTCGAGCGGCGGCAGCGCGGGGACCGATCTGCGCCTCGCGCCGGGCGACGTGATCCTCTTTCGCTTGAACTACATCGCGATGCCGGACCGCGTCGCGCGCGGCGTCGCTGGCTATTTGACCGAATACATTCCCGCCAACACCGAGGTCGTCGGCGTTCGCCTGATCGACGCCGCGGGACGCACGGTCGTCCCGAATCCACCCGGAGCCACGCAAGACGGTTGCCCGCCCGGCGGCTGCACCGACTACTCGGCGTTGCGGTGCAGCGCGGGGGCGGGCTGCGTCGCCGGGACGCGCTCAGTCGGCGGTGGCTCGCTCGCCCAACTCTACGCAGACACCGGGATCTTCTACGCGACGGACCTGCGCACGCGGCGTCTGCCGGACACGGCGTTCATCACCTATGCGAACGGCTTTCGCCTGTGGGAGGAGCCGATCTCAGCGGCCAATGTGGCGCCGATCCTCGGCATTTCAGCGCCCTTCTTCGGTCACGCCGCGTGGGATGTCGACCAGATTCTCGCCTACGGGATCTCGAACTCGCAGGGCAACGCGAGTGGCAATCAGGGCCGCGGAAATACCCCCTTTGGCTACGGCTCACCCGTCGCAGGGCCACTGACGCACTACCGCTATGAGGCCACCGACGTCGTCGCCGATCCGACGCTCGCGGCGTGGAACGCGGCCGACCCGAGCGACTGGAATGGCCTACGCTTCAACGACGTCGTCGGACCCTGGCAGCGCGTCCAGTATCCGGGTTCGCTGATCGGCACGGGCAGCGCCGTCAGCGGGACGGGCCCCGTCACGCGCCGCACGCTCGATGCCTCGACGGCAGGCTTCGACCTCAGGCCCTCGAACCCGCTGCCCGTCGCGGCGGACGCGGTCCGCGTCGCCCTCGGCGAGCTGCGCGCCGGCGAGACAGGGACCGTCGAGATCGCGCTCCGTGTGCTCGATACGCCGCTCGACCCCGTGCAGCTGGCCGACGTCGACTGCGCCGAGATGTTCGGTAGCGGCAACACCTCGTCGAGTCCGACGGGCGCCGGCGGCGCCGACAACCCGTGGGGCTACGTCATTCCGTCCCCGGCGTGCGTGTTCTTGAACAATCAGTTCGACCTCACGGTCGACCGCACGATGGCTACCGGCGGGGACACTCTCACGTACACGCTCCACGGCAAGAACCTCTCGACGCTGCCGCAGACAGGCGTCGTCGTCTCCCAGGACTACGACGGTGCGCGCGTAGCGTTCGAGTCCGCGACGGGCGCGCCCGTCTCGACGTCGTGCAGCGGTCGGCCCTGCGTCCAATGGACGTTGGGCACTCTGACTCCAGGCCAGGAGTACACGTTCACGACGACGTTCACCGTCGGCGGCACCGGCCAGATCTCCGTCGTCTCGTATGCCAACTACCGCTCCGTGTCGCTGCCCGCGCCGGGCTTCACGACACAGGCGCTCACGCTCGTGCGCGCGACTCCCGTGCTCCACGCGACCCTCGCGCCGAGCGCCGCGTCGGTCGCCGCGGGCGGCACCATCACGCTCACCGGCACGCTGACGAACACGGGCACCAGCCTCGCGAGCGTGGACACGCTGACCGTCGTGCTCCCGAGCGCGACGTGGGGCCTCGCGCCGGCCTCGATCACGGTCTCGGGCACTGTCTATCCGGCGACCCAGACTGGCAATCTCCTCGAGGTGAACCTCGGTGGCCTCGGCCTCAACGAGGGCGCCTCGCGGCCGATCAGCCTGACCGTGCGCGTGCCTGCTGGCACGCCGACGGCGCTCTACCGCATCGACGCGTTCGAGTGGGCGAGCTCCTCGGGCTATGGAGGTGCGTTCGAGACGTACTTCGCTGACCTCACGCGCATCCCCGTCGGCGCGCCCCGCACCGCCCGCCCCGTCCTCGACTGCCCGATATTCTCGAACGCGACGGTGATCCCGGGCGCGACCAGCGAGGCCGATGGCACCTCCGTGCGCGCCTATCTCAACGGGATTGCGCGCGGCACCGCCGCGAGCGCCGGGAGTCGCTTCGCGGTCGGGACCTTCGGCGCCGCGACCACGTTCGGTGCGCTCTACGGTGGACTCGAGGTGACGGCGACGGCGACCGCTCCAGGCAAGCTCGAGAGCCTCCCGAGCGACCCTTGCTTCGTCTCCCACATCGGCGCCTGCATGGACGGCCTCGACAACGACGGCGACGGCGCGATCGACTTCCCGATCGACCCAGGTTGCTCCGGTCCGACCGACAACGACGAGCGGAACGTGCAGTGTTCGGACGGGCTCGACAACGACGGGGACGGGCTGATCGACTGGCCCGCAGACTTCGAGTGCAGCTCCCCCGACGACGCGACCGAAGCCGGCTCGCCCGCCTGCGGAAACGGCCTCGACGACGACGGGGACGGCGCCATCGACTTCCCCGCAGACTCTGGCTGCACCTCCGCGACCGATCGCGACGAGGTCACCCGACATCGCTGCTCCGACGGCATCGACAACGACCTCGACGGCCACACCGACTTCGGGCCGGGCGCCGCCAACGACCCCGGCTGTCACGCGGCCAACGACGACGACGAGACGGACTTCAGCTACGCGCCGGGCGATGTGCGCGCCCGCCTGCTCCTCGTGTTCGACACCTCCGGCTCGATGAACTGGAACGTCTGCGCCGACGACTTCACGGGCGGCGATGGTTCGAGCGAGTGTCGCGGGGCCGATGTGGCCTGCGCCGCCTGCGGGGAGAGTGGCTGCGGCAACGGGGTCGCGGACGACTCGCGCATCGCGCTGGCACGCGCCGGCGTGACGGACGTGGCCTCCGGCTTCGGCGACGTCGAGCTCGGGCTGATGCGCTTTCATCAGCGCGCGACGGGGTTCCAGTGCCCGGGGACGAACGCGACGGCGCAGTCCGGCGGCTGGGCCGGGGCGGGCGGCGTCTGCGGCGACTTCGCGAAGGGCGATCTGCTCGTCGGCTTCGCGCCGGACAACGAGTATTCGCTGCTCGAATGGACGGACGGCACCGACGACTACGCGGGCACGGCGCCCGCCGGTCTCGACACCGAACTGCGCGGCTCGGGCACGACGCCGATCGCGGGCGCTCTCGACTCCGCGCGCACGTATCTCGCGAGCGTCAGCGGGGCGGACGCGCAGGCGGCGTGTCGGCCGTACCGAGTGATCCTGCTCACCGACGGCGCGGAGACGTGCGGCGGAAACCCGATCGCGTCCGCGGCCGCGCTCCGTGCGGCGGGCTACTCGGTCTACGTCATCGGCTTCGCCACGCGCCCGGACTATGCGGCGCAGTTGAACAGCATCGCCTCGGCCGGAGGCACCGCGGCCGCGATCTTCGCGAACGACTCGGTCGAGCTCTCGAGCGCGATCTCCGACATCGTCAACGACTCGATCCTCTACGAGACCTGCAACGGCGTCGACGACGACTGCGACGGGCTGATCGACGAGGGCTATGTGCTGTATTGCAATCGCCCCGGCGTCACGACGCAGTCGCTCTGCGTCAACCCGGGCGAGACCCTCTGCAACGGGGTCGACGACAACTGCGACGGGCGCATCGACGAAGGCCTCCGCAACGCGTGCGGGGCCTGCGGCAGCGCGCCTACCGAGGTCTGCAATCGCGTCGACGACGACTGCGATGGCGTCGTCGACGAGGGCGGCGTGTGCGACGCCTGCAGGCCAGAGCCCGAGATCTGCGACAATCGAGACAACGACTGCGACACCCTCGTCGACGAGGGCGTCGTGAGGCCGTGTGGTACCGACGTCGGCGCGTGCACGGTGGGCACGGAGACCTGCGCGGCCGGCGTGTTCGGCGCCTGCACGGGGATCCGGCCAGCCGTCGAGACGTGCAACGGACTCGATGATGACTGCGATGGCGTGATCGACGGATTGACCCGTCCCTGCGGCTCGAGCGTCGGCGCCTGTCTCACCGGGGTCGAGACCTGCTCGGCGAGCGCGTGGGGCGCCTGCATCGGCTCGCGCGGGTCGAGCGCCGAGCTCTGCAATCTGGTGGATGACGACTGTGACGGCGTCGTCGACGAGGGCAATCCCGGCGGCGGAGACGCCTGCGGCACCGGCATCGGCGCGTGCGCGCCCGGGGCGTTCAGCTGCGTCGGGGGCGCCCTCGTCTGCATCGGCGGCACGAGCGCGACGCCCGAGCTCTGCAACGCCATCGACGACGACTGCGACGGACTCACCGACGAGGGCGTGCCCGTCGGGGGAGCTTGTGGGACCTGCGGGGAGGGGCTCATGCGGTGCGTCGCCGGCGCGATGACGTGCACCGGCGACCGCACTCCCGGCACGGAGGTGTGCAACGGCGTCGACGACGACTGCGACGCGACCGTCGACGAGGGCAACCCCGGAGGCGGCGCGACGTGCGGTACGGACGAAGGCGCCTGCGCGCCTGGAGTCACTGCCTGTCGCGCGGGGCGCCTCGACTGCGACGGCGCTGTCGGGCCAGTGCCCGAGGCGTGCAATGGAGTCGATGACGACTGCGACGGACGCGTCGACCAGGGCAACCCGGGCGGCGGCGGAGAGTGCGGCGGGAGCGGCGCGGGCGATTGCTCGTTCGGCAGCGAGGTCTGTGTCGAGGGCGCGCTGGTGTGCGTCGGCGAGAGCGGCCCTCGCGAGGAGCGCTGCGACAATCGCGACAACGACTGCGATGGACTGACCGACGAGGGCAATCCTGGCGGCGGTGCAGTGTGCGGCGAAGACACCGGCGAGTGCGCTGTGGGTACGACGTTGTGCGTCGCCGGCGCGCTGGTGTGCGACGGCGCCATCGGGCCGACTCCGGAGGTCTGCAACACGCTCGATGACGACTGCGACGGCGTCGTCGATGATGGCCTGTTGGTGGGGGCGCCCTGCGGCACCGACGAAGGCGAGTGTGTCCCCGGTTCCCTCGTCTGCCGGGCCGGCGCCACGGTCTGCGACGGTGCGCTCGGCCCCGTCGCCGAGACGTGCAACGGCCTCGACGACGACTGCGATGGCGCGGTCGACGAAGGGCTCCCGCTCGGCGCCGTGTGCGGCGACTCGGTGGGCGCCTGTGTTCCCGGGATGTTGGAGTGTGTCGACGGCCGCAACCTCTGCGTCGGCGAGGTCCCGCGCGCTCGCGAGGCGTGCGACTGCGAGGACAACGACTGCGACGGCCTCGTCGACGAAGAGCCGGACACGGGGTCGCTCTGCCCGGGGGGCAGTATCTGCCTCGACTGCGCCTGCACGGGCCCGTGCCTCGAGTCCGAGTTCAACAGGTGTCCGACGGGCAGCGTCCCAGTCGAGGTGGACGGCCTGTGCTGGTGTCCGCTCGAGCGCTGCGACGAGGCGCGGTGCCCGACCCAGACCCTGACGGCGCCCGACGACACGGTCCTTTGCGCCCCCGACGTCGTCGGCGTGCCGGTCTGCGCTTGCCGCCACAACGACTGCACGTTCCCGTGCGCGGGGGTCGTCTGCACGGCACCGCTGGTCTGCCAGCCGGACACGGGGACTTGCGTGCCCGATGACTGCCGCGGGCTGCCGTGTCCGGCCGGAGAGGTCTGCGACCTCACCACCTTGGAGTGCGTCGCGGATCGGTGCGCTACGGCGGGCTGCGCCGCGGAGCAGGCGTGTCGTGACGGAGTCTGCGAGACCAGCTGCGCCTCGGTCGACTGCCCGACCGGGGAGCACTGCACGGCGGGTGAGTGCGTCGTGGACCCCTGCGCCGGGGTGCGGTGCCCTGTCGCGCAGGTGTGCGACGCTGACACCGGCGCCTGCATCGTCGACCTGTGCGACGGCGTCGAGTGCATGAGCGGGACCGTCTGCGACGTCCACACGGGCGACTGCGAGCGGGACCCGTGCACGCTCCTGCGCTGCCCGGACGGCGAGCGCTGCTTCGTCGGGGAGTGCTTCGGGCCTCCGGAGCTGCCTGATGCCGGCTCGCCGCCCACACCGCCCGTCGACTCGGGGCCGGACGCGACGGACCGCTCGTACCGAGTGCTGGCCTCGGGTGGTGGCGGTTGTTCCTGCGGGGTCGTCGGGGTCGTCGGCTCTGGCGTGGGTGGCTGGGCGATGGCGCTCGCCGGGTTGATCGTCGGATTCGCCGTCGCGCGCCGTCGCGCACAACACCGGAGTGCGTCATGACCGCCACTCACACTCTGCTGCGTCGCCCCTTCGGCCTCCGGAGAGGCGCGTCGGCCGCCCTCTGGCTCTTCGTCGGCATCGTGTCCGCGAGCCTCACGGGCTGCGAGGTTCACTCCTATTGCGTGATGTGCGGCGACGACGGTGGCGTCGCCGACCTCGGCGATGGCTCGGTAGGCCCGCGCGATTGGGGCGTTCTCGACGCTCCCTTCGACGCCGGGAGGCCCGACGGCTGCGTGGACGTCGAGCTCTGCAACGGCTACGACGACGACTGTGATGGTTTGACGGATGAGGGCTTCGACACCAACACGGACCTCGAGAACTGCGGCGCTTGCGGGCGGTTCTGCTCGCCAATTCACGCCTTTGGGGCCTGTGAAGCGGGCGAGTGCCTGATCGACGCGTGCAACGTCGGCTTCATCGATCTCGACCACGATCCGGCCACGGGTTGCGAGTACCGCTGCCTCTCGGTCGCGCTGGACGACTCGCTCTGCGACCTGCGCGACGACGACTGCGACGGGCAGGTCGACGAGGACGTCGCCCTCTCGACCGACACCTCCAACTGCGGTCGCTGCGGTCGCGTGTGTCGCTCGCCTCGCGCGGTTGGGTCGTGCCTCGAGGGGGTCTGCACGCTCGGGACGTGCGAAACGGGCTATTACGACCTCGATGGCTCGGAGGCGAATGGTTGCGAGTATCGGTGCACGCTCGGGACGCCGCCGTTCGAGACCTGCAACCTGCGCGACGACGACTGCGATGGGGTCGCGGACGAGGGCAATCCCGGCGCGGGGCTGCGTTGCGGCTCGGACGTCGGCGGGTGCGTGCCCGGAGTCACTCGCTGTGACGCCGGCACGGTGGTTTGCGACGGCGAGATCGTCCCGACGGCGGAGCTCTGCAACGGCGTCGATGACGACTGCGACGGCGTGACCGATGAAGGAGATCCAGAGGGCGGGCGCGTGTGCGGGACCGCGACAGGCGCCTGCGAGGTCGGCCGCGAGGTCTGCACCGGGGGAGCGCTCGTTTGCACCGACGCCATCGGGCCCACTGCCGAGGTCTGCAACTCCCTCGACGATGACTGTGACGGGCTGACCGACGAGGGGAATCCAGACGGTGGCGGCGCCTGCGGGTCCTCGATCGGCGCGTGCGAGACGGGCAGCCTCGTGTGCACGCGGGGAACGCTCGCGTGCGTCGGCGGGGTCGTGCCCGTCGCTGAGGTCTGCAATGGAGTCGATGATGACTGCGATGGAGCGGTCGACGACGGCACCGCGGAGGCAGGACTCCTCTGCGGGACCGACGTCGGTCGCTGCGCGCGCGGCGTGCAGCAGTGTGTCAGCGGCAGCGTCGTGTGCGTCGGTCAGACGGTCGCGTCGGCGGAGACCTGTGACGGCACGGACGAGGACTGCGATGGGACGCCCGACGACGGCAATCCCGGAGGGGGCGGCTCCTGCGGCACGGCGACGGGCGCGTGTGAGCTCGGGACCACCGTGTGCATCACGGGCAACCTCGTGTGCCAGGGCGGCGTCAGCGCGGTCGTCGAGACGTGCAACGGAGTCGACGACGACTGCAATGGACTGGTCGATGAGACCTTCTCGCTGAACACGGATACTCGAAACTGCGGCACCTGCGGCCATGTTTGCAGCCTGGCGAACACGGCCCAGCGCTGCGCGGCAGGCGCGTGCGCCGTCGGTGGATGCCAGTCGGGGTTCGTGGACCTCGATGGATTGCCGGCCAACGGCTGCGAGTACGCCTGCTCGCGCGCCGGTCGCGAAGTGTGCAACGGTCGGGACGACGACTGCGATGGGACCGTGGACGAGGACACGACTCCACCACCGCTCTTCTGCAATCCCAACGGCGTGTGCGCGGGGACCGGGGCTACGTGCGGCGGCGCGGCGGGCTGGGTGTGTCTCTACCCGACGACGTTCCAGGGGACCGAGACTCGCTGCGACGGCCTCGACAACGACTGCGACGGCCTCGTCGACGAGGCCTTCCCGCTCGTCGGTGCCGCGTGCGGAAACGGGAGCGGTGCGTGTCGTCGAGTCGGCACCTTCCTCTGCAACGTCGCGGGCGATGGCGTGATGTGCAACGCGCCCGCGGCGGGCGCTCCAGCGGACGAGTCGTGCAATGGACTCGACGATGACTGCGATGGGCTGATCGACGAGCCTGGCGTGAACGACCCCGCGACGGCGTGGCGCGACGCGATCGACCAGACCGCGATTCCCAACGTGACCTTCCTGTCCGGCGGGCGCTCCGTCCGCGTCATGCAGTTCGAGGCGTCGCGCCCCGACGCCAGCGCGACGAGCGCGGGATTGATCTCCACGCTCGCGTGCTCGCGCGCCAACGTGCAGCCCTGGACGAACGTGACGTTCCCCCAGGCCCAAGCCGCGTGCTGCGCCCTCAACGTCGGCGGCACTTGCACTGGGTCGACCGGCTGGCAGCTCTGCCGCGCGGGCGACTGGCAGGCGGCGTGCGAGGGGCCCGCGGGGACCTGCGCACACTCCTACGCGACCTCCTGCGGCGGGAGTCAGCGGACGACGTGCAACGGCATGGAGTACGACAGCGACCCAGCGCTCGCGGGCGACCAAGACGCGCTCTTCACCACGGCGTCGCCGACGTTCGCCAGCTGCTACACCGACTGGGCGGCGGCGGGGCGCGTCTACGACTTGAGCGGCAACGCCAAGGAGTGGACCTCCACCGCGGTGGGCACGAACCTCTACGAAGTGCTCGGCGGCTCCTACCAGAGCATCGAGGCGGGGCGCGCGTGCGACTTCGACTTCACCGTCGCCGAACAGTCGTTCTCTGCGCCGACGACGGGCTTCCGCTGCTGCCAGTACTAGGCGCCGTTCACCCCGCCAACCGCGGCCCGTCCGGACCGGAACTGCGCGTCCTCGAAGCGTAAGTGACGACCGCGAACGCGCCCGGGAACGCGCACGCCCACACTCGGCGGGCCGCGCTTCGGGAGATGGGCCGCGTCGATCGGGCATTCCGGGCCCGCGCGTCACCGGAGACGCTTCGCCACAGCCCCAGCACCCGCCTCTCAGCGCTG
>CAIUAC010001203.1 GCA_903896985.1 uncultured Sandaracinus sp. | reverse complement strand
GACCGAGCGCGGCTCGGCGAGGTGCCCAAGCTCGTGCGCGAGCACCGCGCGCAGCTCGTCGTCGCTGAGCGCGGCGAGGGCGCGGCGGGTGACGCCGATGGCGCCGAGGCGCGTCCAGGCGAAGGCGTTGGCGCTCGCCATGTCGAGCTCGTAGGTCGGCGGGACGGGCTGCTTCGACGCCGCCGCCAGCTCCGCGGCGAGCCCGGCGAGCCTCGGCCCGGCGGGCGTCGCGAGCCCCATGAGGCGGGCGAGGCCCAGCGTGCCGCCGAAGGCCACGAGGAGGGCGCTCGCCACCGCCAGCCCGAGCAGCGCGAAGCTCCCTGGGCCGAGGTGCCGCGGCGCGACGATCGCGAGCCCGAGCGTGATGAGCAGGTGCGGGATCATCAGCAGCCACCACGCGAAGCGCCCGCGGAGCCAGTCGCGCGCGGTCATGCCCTGCGGCATCGCGCGGCGCTCCACGTAGACGCGCGCCGGATAGCTCGCCCAGAACGCGACGAGCACGGTGACGAGCGCCGTGACCCCGCCATGGTCGGGTTCCGCCGACAGCACGAAGACCGCGATGACCACCGGCGGCAAGATGGCCCCGGTCGTCACCGCCTTGCGCGCCTGATAGGCGTGCCGCGCGCGCTCGGCCCAGTGCGCGCCCGTCGCCTCGCCGATCGGGCCGACGGTGACCAGCGCCGCGCCCCACGCGCAGAGCGCCGTCAGCGACGCCGCGACGACGACCCAGGCGATGAGCGCGGCGACCTCCCCATAGAGCAGCGCGACGTCGTGCACGCGCGCAGCGTAGCGCGCGCTGGGCCGCGTGGGCGGAGCGGCGTGCGCGGGCGGGGCGCGCGAACTCGCGTGCGCGGGGCCCCCGTGATACCCCGCTCGGATGACAGCGCTGCCGAAGGCCGGCGACGAACACACGCTCTACGTCGTCGACCTCAGCGGCTACGTCTTTCGCGCCTACCACGCGATCCCGGCGCTCTCGAACGCGCGCGGTGAGCCGACGAACGCCATCTACGGCGTCGTCGCGATGCTGCTGAAGCTCGTCAACCAGCAGCAGCCGCACCTGCTCGCCGTCGCCCTCGACACGAAGGGCCCGACGACGCGCCACACGATGTACGCCGAGTACAAGGCGACGCGCCCGCCGGCGCCGCCCGACCTCGTCGCGCAGCTCGCGCGCCTGCACGAGGTGATCGAGGCGTACGCGATCCCGCTCTACGTGCAGCAGGGCGTCGAGGCGGACGACCTGATCGCGACGCTCGTCAAGCGCGCGCGGACCGAGGGGCTGCGCGTCGTCGTCGTCAGCGCGGACAAGGACCTCCTGCAGCTGATCGACGGCGACGACGTGATCGTCTGGGACACGATGCGCGACAAGGTCTTCGGCGAAGCGGAGACCACCGAGAAGATGGGCGTGCCGCCGAAGCAGGTGCGCGACCTGCTCGCGCTGATGGGCGACTCGTCCGACAACATCCCGGGCGTGCCCTCGGTCGGGCCGAAGACGGCGGCGACGCTCCTGCAGGAGTACGGCGACCTCGACAACCTCTACGCGCACGTCGGCGAGATCGCGAAGAAGGGGCTGCGCGAGAAGCTGACCGCGCACCGCGCCGACGCGTTCCTGTCGCGCGACCTCGTGCAGCTCTTCGACGACATCCCCGTCGACTTCGACCTCGCGCACCTCCGCTACGGCGGCGCCGACGACGAGAAGCTGCGCGCGCTCTTCACGGACCTCGAGTTCACGCGCCTCCTCGCGCAGCTGCCGCCGCCGAAGACCACCGGCGCGCAGACGCAGCTGTCGCTGACCGCGGCACCGACCGCGGCACCGACCGCCGCGCCTGTCGCTGCCCCGCTCGCGCCCGCGACGCGCGCCGAGCCCGCGCGCGAGGTCAGCGTGCGGATCCTCTCCGACGGGCTCGAGCTGCCCGCGCTGCTCGACGCCATCCGCGCCGCGGGCGCCGTCGCCGTGTTCCCCGCGCTCGACGCGGACGACACCGCGCGCGCGACCTCGCTCGTCGGGCTAGGGCTCGCGTTCGCCGCGGGCGACGCCGTCTATCTGCCGTTCGATCACCGCTACCTCGCCGCGCCCGCGCAGCTCGACCGCGCGGCGACCATCGCGCTGCTGCGCCCGCTCCTCGAGGACGCGTCGCTGCCGAAGCTCTCCGCGGACGCCAAGCGCGACGAGCTCGCGTGGCTCGCGCAGGGCGTGCGCGCCGAGGGGATCACGTTCGACGCGATGCTCGCGAGCTACCTGCTCGACCCGGAGAAGCACGGGCACTCGCTGCCCGAGATCGCGCACGCGGAGCTCGAGCTGACGCTGCCCGCCTACGACGCGATCACGGCCAAGCAGCGCGGCTCGCAGCTCGCGCTCGGCGAGGTCGCCGTCGAGCTCGGCGCAGACTGGGCGGCGCGGAGCGCGGCTGCGGTGTGGTCGGCGCGCGCGGCGCTGCTGCCACGCCTACGCGACGCGAAGCTCGACGGGCTGCTGCAAGACCTCGAGCTGCCGCTCGCGCGCCTCCTCGTCGTGCTCGAGCGCACCGGCG
>CAIUAC010001202.1 GCA_903896985.1 uncultured Sandaracinus sp. | reverse complement strand
TCCGCCTCGGCCCCCTCGCGCTCTCGCGCGTCACGAAGGTCGACGCGCTCCGCTCGATGCAGTCGGCGATCGACTCCCGAGTCCGCGAGCCGCATCTGCGGGAGCTGCTGCTGCGCTACGCGACGTACAACGGCTCGGACCCGCGCCGCGCGCCCGCGACGATGAACTGCATCGCGCACGTGGAGCTCGGGCTCGGCGGCTATGGCATCGAGGGCGGCATCTACGCGCTGGTGCGCGCGCTCGCGCGGGTCGCTGAGCGCCTGGGCGCGACCCTCGAGACGAACGCCCGCGTGACCGAGATCCGCACCGCGCGGGGACGCGTCACGGGAGTCACGCTCGCGGACGGGCGCGCCCTCGACGCGAAGGTCGTCATCGCGAACGCCGACGCCTCGCACGTCGCGACTCAGCTCCTCCCGCGCGCTCACAGCCGAGCCGTCAAACACCGCGGCGAACCCTCCATGTCGGCCTGGACAGGAGTGCTGCGGGCGCGCCGTCGCGTCGGTGACCGAGCGCGCGTGCCGCACACGGTGCTCTTCCCCAAGGACTATCTGCGGGAGTTCGCCGACATCTTCGATCACGACGCTCCACCGACGGAGCCGACGGTCTACCTCTGCGCGCAAGAGCCCTGCCATGGCCGCACCGGCTGGGCCGAGCACGAGCCTGTGTTCGTCATGGCCAACGCGCCGCCGGAGCCCGAACACGGCAGTCGCGAGCCGCGCGATGCCCACGTATTGCGTGAGCGTGTGCTGCAACGTCTCAGCGCCGCGGGGCTGACCGACCCCGACGACACGGTCGTCTGGCAGCGCGCTCCCGCGGACCTCGCCGCGCACTTCCCCGGCACGCGCGGGGCCCTCTACGGTACCTCGTCGAATGGGATGTTCGCGGCGTTCCAGCGCCCACCCAATCGCGTGGCCGACCTCCCAGGCCTCTATCTCGCGTCGGGCAGCGCGCACCCCGGAGGCGGAATGCCGCTGTGCGTGCTCTCCGGGCGACGCGCCGCCGACCAAGCGCTCGAGGACGGACTCGCGCACAGCCACGCAGGGACCCACTCCAAGACGGCGCGCGCATGACCCCCTCTGCTCCGACTCCCCACTTCGCGCTCCGACGCACTGCCCGCACAGCGCTCGACGCGGGCCTCTCGGCGCTCGCGAGCGCGCTCTGCGTCGTCGCGCTGACGGCCCCGACGCACGCGCAACAACCACCGCCGCCACCCGCGCCCGAGTCGAGGCTCACCGCAGAGATCCACACGAACAGCGATCGCGGCTTCGTGGTCTGCGCGCTCTTCGCCAACGCGACGGGCTTCCCGAGCGACGGCGCGACGCGCTCCATCGCGCACCTGCGACTCCGACCCGCGCGCCATCGCGTGACGTGCACGTTCGCTGGACTCACGCCCGGCACGTACGCGATCTCCGTATTCCACGACGAGGACTCGGACGGGGAGCTCGACACCGGGCTGTTCGGCATTCCCACCGAGGGCTGGGGCACCTCGCGCAACGCCCACGGTACGATGGGCCCTCCCCACTGGGCTGACGCGCGCTTCGCCTACCGAGGGGGCGCGATCCGCCTCCGCGAGCCAATCGCGCTCAACTACTGACCTCCTCCACTCCCCACTCCGTCACTCCACGACTCCTATGCTCCATCGCCTCCTCCCACCCAGCGCACTCCTGCACTTCGGCCGCCGCCCGACCGTCACGCCGCCCGAATACGCGCACGCGAACGACCCCGACTGGGTGCAGGCGAGCCCCGCGCGAATCCAGCGCGCCCTCGACCGCGCGCTGACGCTCCCCTCCGGCGGGTGGTTCGTCGTCGGCGCGACGCGCGACTTCGGCGCGACTCCGACTCGACACCTGATCGACGGACAGGAGCTCGTCGCTTGGCGCGGTCCCGATGGGCAGCCACGCCTCGCGCCGCTCGACTGCCCGCACCTCGGCGCAGACCTCTCCGGCGGGC
>CAIUAC010001201.1 GCA_903896985.1 uncultured Sandaracinus sp. | reverse complement strand
TCGAGCGCGCGTCGGGCGGGACGCTCTTCCTCGACGAGGTGGGCGATATGCCCGCGCCGATGCAGGCGAAGCTGCTGCGCGTGCTGCAAGAGGGCGAGATCGAGCGCGTCGGCGGCAACGACGTGCTCAAGGTGGACGTGCGCGTCGTCGCCGCGTCGAACAAGGCGCTGCCCGCCGAGGTCGAGGCGGGGCGCTTCCGCGCGGACCTCTACGATCGCCTCAACGTGCTGCCGCTGCGCGTGCCGCCGCTCCGTGAGCGCAGCGAGGATGTGCCGCTGCTCGCCGCGCACTTCCTCCGCGCCGCGTGCGCCGCGAACGACCGGCGCGGCAAGTCGCTCTCCGACGGCGCGATGCGCCTGCTGACGCACTACGACTATCCGGGCAACGTCCGCGAGCTACGCAACCTCGTCGAGCGCCTCGTCATCCTCACGCCGCACGACGACGTCGTCGAGAGCGACGCGCGCGCGCTCCTGCCGATGGCGGCGGGCGGCGCGGGCGCGGCGGGCGGCGGCGCGTATCGCCCGGGCACGCCGCTCCGCGAGATGGTCGAGGAGGCCGAGCGCGACCTCGTGCTGCGCGCGCTCGAACACCATCAGTCGCACATCACCAAGACCGCCGCCGACCTCGGCCTCGAGCGCAGCCACCTCTACAAGAAGATGCGCGCGCTCGGGATCAAGAAGGCGAGCGAGGACGACGCAGACTCCGACGGCTGAGGCGGCCTTTCTCGTCGTGCAGGGTCACGGTCCGGTGTCGCCGCAGCAGCGGAAGCCGAGCGTCGGCAGCAGGGTGTCGGCGGTCGCGCGGGAGAGGTCCGTGCCGCAGGTCAGGCCGAGCTGAGGGGACTCGTAGGAGCCGCCGCGGACGACGTAGATCGTCTGTGCGCCGACGGTGCCGCGCGCGTCGTTCGTCCACTCCTTCACGTTGCCGGAGAGGTCGAGGACGCCGTCCATCGAGGTGCAGAGCGCGAGGGCGCCGGTGAGCGCGACGGCGTGATCGACGGCGCCGCCGGGCGTCGAGTCGTAGTCGGCGCCGTTGCACGTCGCGGCGTCGTACGCGCCGCCGTATGGGTAGGTGCGCGCGCTCGCGCCGGCGCAGGCCTCGGCCCACTCGGCGCCGGTGCAGAGGCGCTTGCCCGCCGCCGCGCACGCCGCCTCGGCGTCGGCGTAGGAGACGCGCGACCACGGGCGCACGCCGGGGTTCGCGCACGCGCGCCCGCTCGAGACGCCGACGGCCGCGCTCGTCGCGTCGGGGCGCGAGGCCTCGTCGCGGTAGATCCAGAAGTCGAGGCCGCCGTGCGCGACGTGCACCATGTCGTCGCGGATGCGCCCGGGGTCGGCGGGGTCCGAGTTGTCGACGACGCCGTCGCAGTCGTCGTCGAGGCCGTTGCAGACCTCGGCCGACGGCGCGCCGGGCGCAGGATCGGGCAGCGCGCTCAGGTCGCACGCCGTGCCCGAGGGGTCGGCGGGGTCGCAGCGGAGCACGCCCTGATCGCGGCACGCGCCGCGCCCGCCGTCGTCGCACGCGCCGCCGAGGGTGGTGAAGGGGTCGTCGGCGATGCCGTCGCAGTCGCCGTCGGCGCCGTTGCAGAGCGACTCCTCGAGCACGATGCCGTTGGGCACGGACGGGTCGAACTCGACGCCCGCGCCGTAGTCGCAGAACCACGAGGTGACGGTGCCGCGCGTCGTGCAGACGGGGCGCGCCGCGGCGCAGGGCGTGCCGGGCGTCGTGCGGCAGAGGTCCGCGGGCGGCGGCGGAAGCTCGGCCGCCTCGTCGATCAGTCCGTCGCAGTCGTCGTCGACGCCGTTGCAGAGCTCCGTCGCCGCGGGGAACACGGGGCAGCGGTACTCGCAGTCTGATGTGGTCGGATCGAGGTCCGCGAAGCCCTCGAGGCAGCCCGTCACGACACACTCGGCGGCGACGCAGCTGACGTCGGCGTTGAGCGCCTGGCAGGTGTGGTCGCACGCGCCGCAGTTGCGCGGGTTGGTCTGCAGATCGAAGTCCTCGTCGATCAGTGCGTCGCAGTCGTCGTCGAGCCCGTTGCAGACCTCGTCGCCCGTCGGCGTGCACGGCGGCGGGCCGAGGTCGGGCGGGCTCGCGTCGTCGGTGTCGGCGTCCGACGTCGCGGCGTCGCCGGCGTCGACCGACGCATCGCCGCAGTGCCCGACGCAGTAGGCGTCCTCGTGGCAGCCGGTGAGCGCGAGCAGCGCGCCGAGGAGTCCGAGCAGGAGCGCCTGGTGAGAGGCGCGATCGAAGCGGGAGCGCGCGAACATCAGCGCACCCCCGTCGCGCCGCGCTCGCCGGGTGCTGAGCGCCGCGCGCCTCGCCGAGCGCGCAGCCCCGCGAGCCCGAGCAGCGCGAGCGCGAACGTTACGGAGTCG
>CAIUAC010001200.1 GCA_903896985.1 uncultured Sandaracinus sp. | reverse complement strand
GGTCGCCCTGCACGCCTCACGCGTCAGCTGCCGTCTCGCACGCCGAGCGCCCGCGCCACCTTCGGCATCCACTCGGTGGCCGTGCCGCGCAGCACGAGGCCGTGCGCGAGCGACTCGGTGAGCCGCGTGAAGGGGCTCTCGTCCGGGCCAATGCAGACGAGCGGAAGGCCGCGCTGCGCCGCGACCGAGACGAGGTGGTTCGGCAGCGTCGTGGCGCCCGAGGTGCCGACGACGACCAACATCGCGGCGCGCCGCGCGGCGTCCATCGAGCTCTCGTAGCGAAAGAGCGGCTCGTCGTAGGACTCGTCGAACCAGAGCACATGGGGGCGCGTGAGGCGCCCGTGCTCGTGGCAGCGCAGCGCGTCGAGCTCCGCGGGGCTGAGCTTGCGGGCCTTCGGCCAGTCGAGCGCGAGCCCCTGCGGGAGCTCACGCACGCGCGGGTGCTCGGCCTCGCAGCGCGAGTAGTCGATGTTGCCGTGGCTCTGATAGGTGCGCGCCAGCGAGTTCCCCGCGCGCAGGTGCAGCCCGTCCACGTTCTGCGTGACGAGCAAGAAGCGCTCGGCGAGCGTCCTCTCGAGCGCGACGAGCGCGAGGTGCGCGGCGTTCGGCGCCGCCGCGTGACAGACGCTGCGCCGGTAGAGGTACCAGGCCCAGAGCTCGTCCGGCATCGCCGCGAACGCGCGCCGCGTCGCGAGGTCCTCCGGCTGGTAGTTCGTCGAGCCGATCTGCCAGTAGCCCTCGGCGCCGCGGAAGGTCGGGATGCCGCTCTCCGCCGAGATGCCCGCGCCGGTCAGGAAGACCACAGGGCCCGATCGAGCGAGCGCGGCGGACCCGAGCGCGAGGAGGCGTCCTTCGAGGTCCGTGAATGCTCGCACCGTGTCGGACGCTACCACGCCGAGGGGCGTGGCCGCGCCCGCGCCTCAGGCCGCGCGCGTCGGCGCTTCGTGCCCGGTGACCGCGACGTACTCGGTGTAGCCGCCGCCGTAGACGTGCGGCGCGCCGCCTTCGCCGACCTCGAGCACGCGGTTCGAGAGCGCCGCGAGGAACTGCCGGTCGTGCGAGACGAAGAGCATCGTGCCCTCGAACTTGCTCAGCATCTCGATCAGCATCTCCTTGGTGGCGATGTCGAGATGGTTGGTGGGCTCGTCGAGCACCAGCAAATTGGGCGGATCGTAGAGCATCTTCGCGAGCACCAGCCGCGCCTTCTCGCCGCCGCTGAGGATGCGCACGGGCTTCTCGATGTCGTCGCCCGAGAAGCCGAACACGCCCGCGAGCGTCTTCAGCGAGCCGACGCTCGCGAGCGGGAAGGTGCTCACCAGCGTCTCCCAGACGCTCTGATCGGGGAAGAGCACGTCCATCGCGTGCTGCGCGAAGTAGCCCATCTTCACGCTCGCGCCGACGGCGACGCGCCCGGCGTCTGCCTCGATGGCGCCGGCGATCAGCTTGAGCAGCGTGCTCTTGCCCGCGCCGTTCACGCCCATCACGCACCAGCGCTCGCGGCGCCGCACGAGGAGGTCGAAGCTCTCGTAGATCACGCGGTGCCCGTACTGCTTCTTCACGTTCTCGAAGCGCACCACGTCCTCACCGCTGCGCGGCGGATCGCGGAAGTCGAAGCGGAGCGTCTTCCTTCGCCGCGGCGGCTCGACGCGCTCGATCTTGTCGAGCTTCTTCACGCGCGACTGCACCTGCGCGGCGTGGCTCGCCCGCGCCTTGAAGCGCGCGATGAACGCCTCTTCCTTCGCGAGCATCGCCTGCTGCCGATCGAACTGCGCCTCTTGCTGCCGCTCGCGAATGGCCCGCTCGCGCTCGTAATACTCGTAGTTGCCCGAGTACGTCGTCAGCTCGCCGCCGTCGATCTCGAGGATCTTGCCGCAGAGCCGGTTCATGAACTCGCGGTCGTGGCACGTCATCACGAGCGCGCCCTCGAAGTTCTTCAGGTAGCCCTCGAGCCAGAGGATCGACTCGAGGTCGAGGTGGTTGGTCGGCTCGTCGAGGAGCAGCAAATTCGGGCGCATCAGCAGGATCCGCGCGAGCGCGACGCGCATCTTCCAGCCGCCCGAGAGCGCGCCGACGTCGCCGTCCATCACGTCCTGCGCGAAGCCGAGCCCGGCGAGGATCTCGCGCGCCTGCGACTCGAGCGCGTAGCCGCCGAGCTCCTCGAAGCGCGCCTGCACCTCGCCGAAGCGCGCGATCAGCGCGTCCATCTCGTCGGCGCGCGACGGGTCCGAGAACGCGCCCTCGAGCTCGCGTAGCTCGGCCGCGACGGTCGACACAGGCCCCGCGCCGTCCATCGCCGCGGCGACGACGGTCTGCCCGCTCATCTCGCCGACGTCCTGCGAGAAGTAGCCGATGCTCACGCCGCGATCGATGGAGACGGTGCCCGCGTCGGGCGCCTCCTCCTTGACGATCAGGCGAAAGATCGTCGTCTTGCCCGAGCCATTCGGCCCGACGAGACCGATCTTCTCGCCGCGGTTGATGGAGCACGACGCGTCCATGTAGAGGATCTGTCGGCCGTGCTGTTTGGCGATGTCATCGAGGCGAATCACGGGGCGGCTGTGTACGGGAAAGCGCGCAGCGCGCAAGGCGCGGGCGGCGGGGAGGCGCGGCGCTGACAGCGGGGAGGGGGCCGCTGTTGCGTGCCGAGCGCACCTATTCGAAGAAACACTTGCGTCCGCCTAGGCTTCAATCCTACAGTTCGGGCCGCTCGCTGGGCCGTCAGCGACCGCTTCCAATACCCCGTTTTTTCTTCTAGATATTGAACGTTTTCACGGCGCGTCACGGGTCGCTGGTCGTCCAGCCGATGTAGCGCCACCGATTGTCTGCGCGAGTTGGCAGGTCGCCACTCAGGGAATATTGAACATGCACTTCCCCGGTATCCGTCGCCCGCTCGCGGGCAGGTCGTTCGCTATGAGCGTCGTTGGGCTCTGTCTGGTGGGGGTGAGCGCCGCGTGCGGAGGAGCAAGCCCGGCGCGTTCGAGTTTCCCCATGAGGTCCAGCGCACGGAGTCCCGCGTCCACGGGGCGTGAGGTGACCCCGCAGGGAAGTCGGGTCGTCGCAGCGCCGCCTACGGGGCCGGGGCAGATTGAGTCGGACTGGCCCGTGGGCATGGCGTCCGCCGACCTGCAGGGCTTGGCGCGAGACCTGATGGCGCGTACTCGCGCGCAGCTGGCGACGGACCGTCAGCGCGAGACCCTCTGCGGCAACCCGACCGACCGCGCGCTTCGGGGGCGCCGGTCGCAGGCGACCCAAGACCTCACCGCGCCTCTCTATCCGCTGCTCCAGCGGTCGTTGAGCGACGCCGCGACCGCGGACCCCGCAGTAAGCGTTCTGCTCGCGGCCACGCAGCGCCTCGTCGCGGGGGCGCACCCCGTGGTGAATGAATCGGCTGGTGGGCTCATGTGGGTCGTGGCGGACGCCTACGCCCGCATGGTCTGTCAGCCGCACCCCGACCTGCCGGCCGTCGCCACGAGCGCCATCGCCATGGTCACGGAGCGGGACTACCTACTTGCGTCGCTCGACGTGCTGTTTGCGCACCCGGTCGCTGAAACCGCCGACCCAAACCGCTATTGGACGGCGCGCAATGACCTGACGACTTTCGTGGGCGAGACGTTTGCCAAGCTCTCGGCGGGCGGAGCGGACGGCGACGTAGCGGCCGACGCCGTCGTCGCGCAGGTGACCGTCACCGGCGCGCCCTTCACCTGTGACGCTGGCGCGGCGCACATGTTCGACCGCGGAGGTTCCGGCGACAGCAACGGAGTCGTCGAGTCCGGGGAGATCCTCGGCATGACGCTCCACTGCCGAAACACCAGCGGGCAGCGAATGATCAGCCAATCTCTGCTGGTGGGCGAGCGCGTCCCGGCTGGGATCGTCGTCGCGCGCGATGAGGTCGTGATCGCCGAGGTCGATGCCG
>CAIUAC010001199.1 GCA_903896985.1 uncultured Sandaracinus sp. | reverse complement strand
CGCGCTGATGCTCGAGGCCGCGGGCGGCGACGCACGGCGCCGCGTATGCGGAGACGCGCTGGGTGCCCGAGGCGGGGCGCGACGTGACGCTGGAGAAGCTCGCGGCGCTCGGCGAGGGCGCGGACATGAGCGCGCTCGTGTGGGAGACGCCCGACTTCGTGAACGTCGCGCGCCGCCAAGCCGCGATGGAGGACGACGCCGCGCGACAGGGCGGGCCCGTGCTCGTCTGCGACACTGATGGGTTCGCGACGGGCATCTGGCACGAGCGCTACGTCGGCGCGCGGAGCGCCGAGGTCGAGCGCCTCGGCACGCTCGCGCCGGCGCACCTCTACCTGCTGACGCACCCCGACGACGTGCCCTTCGTCGACGATGGCGTGCGAGACGGCGAGCACATCCGTCAGTGGATGACCGAGCGCTTCGTCGCGCGCCTCAACGAGCGAACGCCTCACTGGGCCTGGCTACGCGGCGAGAGAGGAGCACGATCGCAGCGCGCGCTGTCACTGATCGACGAGGCGCTCTCGCGCGTGTTTCGCTTCGCGGCGCCGCTCGGCTGAGCGCTCGAAGAGCGCCGAGCGCTCAGCGCCGCTTCCACCAAGGCGAGCCCGACCCGCGCCGCGCGTGGCCGACGGTGTAGGTCACCATCGAGCCGACGACGAGGTCGTGCAGCGCGCGCTTCTGCTTGTGGAACGCCGCGAGGATCAGCCCCGCGCAGAAGAGCAAGGTGAGCATCCCGTTCGAGACGGCGACGGCCATCACGAAGCTCTGCGCCTGCGCGATCCGGTCGGGCCGCGCGAGCTCGACGCTCGACAGCACCGAGCCATAGCCGCGATAGAAGAGCGCCCACGCCGCGAGCGCCATGCAGAGCCAGAGCGCGACGACCGTGCGCGCGGTCGAGCGCAGGAGCCCGAGCCTGCGACCGTCGAGGCGCACCACGCGCAGGTGCAGGAAATACTTGGCCAAGGTCTGCCCGAAGTACGCGTGGCCGATCGTCACGTGCGCGAGGTGCAGCAACATCCCGGGCCAGCCGAGCAGCGCGATCACGCCCGCCGCGAGCATGAAGTCGAGCGACACCGCCGCGCCGCGCACCCAGAAGCCTGCGTACTCGACCGAGCGCGGGGCCGCCGCCTCGAGCGCCTCGATCAGCTGATCGTAGTCGGCGAAGCGCTTCTCGCGGTCCTTCGCGAGGAGGCGCTCGAGGATCGCCGCGAGGCGCTTCGGCACCTCGGGCGCGACCGTCGCGAGCGGCTCGACCGGCTGCGAGAGGTGCTTCGAGATGACGGCGAGCGGCGTCGTCCCGGTGAAGACCGGCCGCCCGGCGACGAGGTGATAGAAGCACGCGCCGAGCGCGTACATATCGCAGCGCGCGTCGAGCGCCTCCCCGCGCGCCTGCTCGGGCGCCATGTACGCGGGGCTGCCGACCATCGCGCCCTCCTGCGTGATGGCGATGTCGCCCTCCTTCGCGAAGGACTTCGCGAGCCCGAAGTCCGCGATCTTGATGAAGCCGTTGGCGTCCCTGAGCAGGTTCGACGGCTTGACGTCGCGGTGGATGATGCCCGCCTTGAACGCTGCGCGGAGCCCCTGCGCGACCTCGAGCATCGCCTTGCGCGCGTCCTCGGGCGGGAGCTTCGCGCCGCGCTCGATCGACGCCTCGAGGGAGCCCCCCTCGACGAGCTCCATCGCGAAGTAGAGCGCGCCGCCGCCGCCGTCCGCGCGCTTTGGCCGGTGGCTGATGTAGTAGATCTGGACGACGTTCGGGTGCGTCAGCCGCGCCTGCGCGCGCGCCTCGCGGAGAAAGCGCTCCTCGTGCCCCGCGCCCTGCGTGACGTCCTCACGGAGCACCTTCAGCGCGACGCGCCGATCGAGCGAGCGGTCGTGCGCGAGGTACACCGTGCCCATCCCGCCCTGACCGAGGCGGCGCTCGACCGTGAAGTGATCGAGGCTGAAGCCGAGCAGCGAATCCGTCGCCGACGACTCGCCTGACGGAACCCCGCGCGGCCCCGACGCCGCGAGCAGCATATCGGCCGGCGTCCCTGCGGCGAGGGTGCGCGCGAACGCGTCGGAGATGTCGTCTGCGCTGCCCATGCGAGCCGCCACGGTATCAGATCGCACACTCTTCCTGCGGGCAGTGCCCATCGCGGGCAAGAGACGGACGATTTCGACGCGCCGCGCCGCAGGGCACCTCGGTTACGCTGCGGCCCATGCCCAAGAAGGATCGCTCCGCGCAGGTCAGTCAGGCCCCGACGCACCCCCGCGCAGCGAGCGAGCGGCGAGGCTTCGACGTCGCCGACCTCTACTCCGGTCCGTTGGGGGACGCGGCTGCCCCCGACGCGTCGAAGCTCGCGCTCGATGAGAAGCTGCGACAGGGCTATTTCTGGGTCGTCAACCACGCGATCATCAGCCCGTTCTACGACCTCGAATTCGAGGACACGCCGCCCT
>CAIUAC010001198.1 GCA_903896985.1 uncultured Sandaracinus sp. | reverse complement strand
GCGGCGTGCGCGTTCGGCTCGGCGATCTCGACGTGGTCTGATGCGCGTCCCGCGTCGCCCTGCCCGAGCTCCGTCTCGGCGAAGTCGAGGTTCGCCTTGGCGAGCGCGAGCTCGCGCGGCGCGCACCGATAGGCGCCGTTGCGCTCGGCCTGGTCGACGATCTCGCGGAGGCCGTCGATGCGCCCCGAGAGGAGCACGCCCTGCCCGCAGCTCGCGAGGAGCAACGCGACGCACGGCGCGACGAGCCCAACACTGCGGCTTGAAATCCTGAGCGACGAACGCATCAGCGCCCCGTCTCCCGCATGTGCCTGCGGGCGATCTCGCGCGCCTTCACGCCGTTCTCTTCGGCAACACCCGCGAAGCGACGGGCGTCCTGATACTGGCCCTCGGCCGCCGCTTCTCGTGCTTTGTCGAGGTAGGCGTCCGCGAGGTAGTACTCGTAGGGCGCGTTCGCCGGCGCCTCCGCGAGGCGTGCCTCCTCGACGGCGCGCGTCGCGGAGCCGACGCTCACCGTATAGAGGATCGGATTGCAGCCCGCAGTGAGCGCTGCCGTCGCGACGAGGGCGATTACGACCGTGAGGGGAGCATGTGCGCGCATCGCTGAGTTCGAGGCTGAATCTCCGCAGAGTGCCGCGACGAAATGTCGCGCCAAAGCGTGCGGAATCGCAGCGACGCTAACTCGCTCGACGCGCGTGCGTCAACTGAGACGTCCACGAGGACGGGGATCAGCCGGCCCGGCGGCTGCCGAGGGCGAGGCGAACGAGCAGGTACGCGAGGCCGATCGCGAGGATCACGCCCATCGTCACGGCCCCGATCACGACGGGACCGTCGCCGAACGGCCGGAGCCCGAAGCCACCGCGGTACTGGGCGAAGCTCCCGACGACGGAGAGTCGCTCGCGCATGAGGAACGCGAGCGCTCCTCCGAGCATGAAGACCCCGCCAGCGAGGACGCCCGCGAACGCTTCCCGCTGCGCGCGCACGAGCGCCGCGCCGGCGACGAAGCCTGCCGCCCCGACCAAGCCCTCGACGACGAAGCCGACGAGCGCCACGGCCGACGGAATCGCGCGCACGTCGACGAGGTAGAGCAGCGACCAGTCCCCGTGAAAAACGTAGAAATAGACGGAAACCGGGACTAGCACGAGGCCCAGGAACAGGGCGAGCGCGCCGAAGCCATGCGACAGCAGCGCCGGCCGCGGGCTCACTTTGAGCTCTTTGCGGGCGGCGATGGCTGCGGCGGTGCCGCAGGCGAAGGCGAGCAGGAACAGCGTCGGGATCGGCAAGGCGGCCCATCGTATCGACGGGCGCGCGCCAGGTCAAAGCGTTGGTGGCGCTGCGTCGCGCGACGAGCGGGCGGTTCGCGCGGATTGGAGTGGAGCGTCCGACTGCTCGAACGCACGCAACGAGGCGAGCAGCGAACACGCCGCGCTGCTAGATTCGCGCGACGCATGCGCAACCAAGAACGTCGCTCGCTCGCGGCTGCCATCGTGGCTTCCGTCGCCGTGGGACTCGCCCTCCTGCTCGTCTCCCTGGTGTCACCTAGCGCCGCGCGCGCCGACTTCATCGGCGACCTCGCGCACACGTTCGAGCGCTCCCTCGCGAACGGCACCTGGGGGCTGTCCCTCGGGCTGATCTTCCTCGCGGGGCTCGCGACGTCGCTGACGCCGTGCGTGTTCCCGATGATCGCGATCACCGTCAGCGTGTTCGGCGCGAGGCAGGCGAAGACCAAGCTCGAGGGCGCGAAGCTCTCGACGTCGTTCGTGCTCGGCATCGCGACGCTCTTCACGCCGCTCGGCGTGATCGCGGGGCTCTCGGGCGATCTCTTCGGTGCCGCGCTCGCGAGCGCGTGGGTGCTGGTACCGCTCGCCGTGATCTTCCTCGCGCTCGCCGCGTCGATGTTCGGCGCGTTCGAGCTGAACCTGCCGCCCGCGCTGCAGAACAAGCTCTCGTCGGTGGGCGGCGTCGGCACGCTCGGGGCGTTCCTCTTCGGGCTCGTCAGCTCCGTGATCGCGGCGCCTTGCACGGGGCCCGTCGTCGGCGCGCTGCTCTCGTGGATCGGCACGACGCGCAGCGTGGCGTTCGGCGGGCTCGCGATGTTCGTGTACGCGCTCGGCCTCGGCACGCTCACGTGGATCGTCGGCACGTTCGCGATCTCGCTGCCGAAGTCGGGCTCGTGGGTCGAGTGGACGAAGAGCGTCTTCGGCATCGCGATGATCGTCGCGGCCATCTACTACCTGCGTGACCTGCTCGGCCTCGGCGAGGTGGCCCAGAAGACGACGACCTGGCTGCTCGCTTCGCTCGCGCTGATGGCTGTCGGAGTGCTCGTCGGCGCCGTGCACCTCAGCTTCCACGACGGCTGGCCCGTGCGGCTGCGCAAGGGCGCAGGCGTGGCGCTCGCGACGGTCGGCCTCGCGGGGCTGGTCGGCTGGCTCGTCGCGCTGCCGCCGCTGCCACCCGGAGCGCGCATCCCGTGGATGAGCGACTACGCCGCGGCGCAGGCCCTCGCTCGGCAGGAGCACAAGCCGATGCTCGTCGACTTCGGCGCGTCGTGGTGCGGCGCGTGCGGCGAGCTCGACCGCGACACCTTCAGCGATCTGCGCGTGGTCTCGGCGGCGCGGCGCTTCGTGCCGGTGCGCGTCGATCTCAGCCCCGACAAGGACACGCCCGCGAAGCGCGCGGTGCTGCGCTCGTACCACGAGCGCGGCTTGCCGCTCGTCGTCCTCCACGGCGCCGACGGAGTCGAGGTCGCGCGGCTGAAGCAATTCGTGCCGCCCGAGGAGTTCGTCGCGCTGCTCGGTCGAGCGCGGTGACCACCGGGCGAGCGCTCGCGCGCCTGACGCGCGCGCTCCTGCTCGCAAGCTCGCTGCTCGCGTGGAGCGGCTGCGGTGACGACACCGCCGGCGGCGATGCGGCGGTGCCCGTGGACGCTCCCCTGCCCGCGCAGTGGCTCGAGATCGGCGCTGGCTTCGACAGTTTCGTGCCCTACGGGGAGCCCGCGACGGCCGAGCTGATCGCGGGGCCGCAGGGCGGCTTCCATCTGTGGACGTCGCTCCGCGCACAGAACCCGGCGACGACGAGGTCGCCGCTGGTCTCGATCGAATACGAGCGAGTGCGCGATGGGATGCTCGTCTCTCTCCCGTTTCGCGTGCGGCTGAGCTTCGATCCGGTGTCGGGCACCGACTTTCAGGAGATCTACGGGCTACGGCCCGAGGCGCTCAGCGACCTCGACGTCGTCGATGAGGACGTGCTCATTCGCGCGCGCGTCGAGACGCGCGACGGCGCCTTCACCGTCGCCGAGCAGCGCGTTCACGTCGTGCGCGGAAGCCCGGAGACGCCCGACGGCGGCATCGACGACGGCGGCATCGACGACGGTGGCATCGACGACGGCGGCATCGACGACGGCGGCTGAAGCGCCGGAAGGCCCCACGCGATGGCGGTCTCGAGGATGGCGCGGTGCTCGGGTACGTCGCGCAGGATGCGGACTCGGACCGCCTCGTCGCGCACGCGAGCCGCTGCCGTGACGAGCCGGGTGCGCGCGACGTCGAGCGCCTGCAGCGCCGCGGCGGATTGGCCGCTCGCAGAGAGCGCCTCCGCGAGCGCGAGCCGGATCTGGAACTCGCCCTCGTCGACGCCGCCGTCGACGAGGGCCTCGTGCGCCGCGCGAGCGTGCGCGAGGCCACCGGCCGCATCGCCCGTCGCGACGAGCGCGCGCGCGAGCACAGCCTGCGCGAACGCGCGATTCGAGGCCGGAATATCTGCGAGTTCGACGGCCCGACGCGCGAACAGCACCGCGTCAGCGGGCGCGTCAGCCTCGAACTCCACCATCGCGCGATAGGTGAGCGCGGTCGCGAGGGAGCGCGGCGAGGCCGTCTCGAGCAGGCGCTCCACGGTCTCGCTGAGCACGATGCGGGCGCGGACCACCTCACCGAGGCGCCCATACGCCAGGCCGGAGTGTTTGGCCGCGTAGGTGTCGAGCTTGCCCGCGCCGCGAGCTGACTTCGGCTCGCCCAGCGCCACGAACGCGTCGATACCCTCGCGCGCCAGCCCCGACACCACGAGCGCCGCGGCCACGCCGGCGCGGGTCCCCGCAGCTCGTCTGGGCATCCCCAGGCGCCCGTAGGTTGCCGCAGCGCGCTCCATCGGCTCGAGGACCTCGTAGGGCAAGGCTCCCGCGACCAGCGCGAGGAAGATGTCAGCCTGCGCCAACGAGAGGGCGACCAGCGCATCGTCCGCCGCCTGCGCGTCGACGACCGAGCGAACGCGCCGGAGCGCACGCGCGGCGCGGGCGCGCGCGACCCCTTGCACCGTACGGTAGACGCCGTTCGCGAACGCACGGAGCGCGTGGATCGAGGCGCGCCCGGCTTCGATCGCATCGGCGAGCGCCTCCAGTCGGTCGACGGCGCCCTCGCCATGTCCCTGCTCATTGAGCACTTCGATGTAGAGCGCGAGCGCCTCGTGGTGCAGCTCGTCGTCGATACCGGGTGCGCCGAGAGCCTCGCGGCATCTCGCCGCCGCCTGCTCGAGCTGTCCCTGCGTCCGGAGCACGGTGGCGTCGAGCACGGCGAGCTCGGCGAACGTCGCCGGCTCCACGGTGATCGCGCTCGCCGTCAGCGCCGCGTGCGCGTGCTCGACGTGGCTCGCGGCCGTCGCGAAGTCCTCGCCCGCGACCGCCTGACGGGCCGCGCGGACGAACCACGCGAAGGCCTCCGCAGGGGACTCGCCACGCTGCAGCTGAAAGGCGATCACTCCAGCGTCGGGCTCGCCCGCGCTCTCGAGCCAGTGCCCCGCGAGACGATGGGCCAACACCCGGTCGCGCTCGACGAAGGTGGCATACGCAGCGTCGCGCAGGATGGCGTGTCGAAACGCGACCTCGCCCTCGCCGGCGAAGCGGCTGTCGGCGCGCACGGTCAGGATCTCCTGCGCGACGAGCGTCTCGACGCGCTCGAGGACGACCTCCGGAGCGCACAGCAGCAACGCCGCGAGCGCGCCCGACCAGGCGGTCTCGCCGAAGGCGCTCGCGGCGCGGAGCAGGCGTCGGTCGTCGGGCGCCAGCCGCTCGAGGCGGGCCTGCGCGAGCGCGAGCGCGGTCTCCGGGAGCACCTCGTCCGAGTCCCCGGCGCGCATCACCGCGCGCACGCTCTCCTCGAGGTGGAAGGCGTTGCCCTCGGCCTGCTCGACGATCCGCGCGACCCGCTCAGGCCGCGCCTCCGGGCCCATCATCGCGCGGACGAGCGCCTCCGCCGAGCGCCGCGTCAGCTTGGCGAGGCGAAGCTCGTGCACGTCGCGCTGCCGCCAGAGCCCAGGAAATACGTCGTGAACCTCAGGGCGCGCGAGCGC
>CAIUAC010001197.1 GCA_903896985.1 uncultured Sandaracinus sp. | reverse complement strand
GGCGCAGTGCGAGCTGGCGGAGCGCCGACCCGGCTTTCTCGGAGCGCTGTTCAACGGCGCCTTCAAGACGCGCAAGCTGGATCGACTCGGCAGCGCGCTCGCCGAGCGAATCGTCGCGGGAGGTTATCCTGCGGCGCTCGCGCGCTCCACGGCGCGTCGCCGCGCCACCTGGCATCGGGACTACGTCGAGAGCCTCGTCCAGCGTGACGTCCGCGACCTCGCGCGCATCGCCTCGCTCGACGCGCTGCCGCGCCTGCTGACGCTCGCCGCCGGTCAGACCGCGCGGCTGATGAACGTCAGCGACCTGGCGAGCCCATTCCAGCTGAGCCGCCCGACCATCCGAGACTACGTGACCCTGCTCGAGCGCGTCTTTCTCTTGGACGAGCTCCCGCCGTGGCACACCAACCGGCTGAGTCGGCTGATCAAGACGCCCAAATTGCACGTCGGCGACACGGGGCTCGCCTGCGCGCTGCTCGGGCTCGACGCGGCCGCGCTCGCGAAGGATCGAGACACATTTGGTCAGCTGCTCGAGACGTTCGTGTTCCAAGAGTTGAGCCGACAGGCCTCCTGGGAGGACGCCGAGATCCGCTTTCACCACTACCGCGACAAGGACGGCTCCGAGGTGGACCTCGTGCTGGAGCGCGGCGCGGATGGCCTCGCGGGTATCGAGATCAAGGCCTCAGCCACCGTCACCGCCGCGGACTTCCGCTCCCTCAGGAAGCTCAAGGACGCCACGGGCAAGCGCTTCGCGGCGGGTGTCGTGCTCTACGACGGTGAGACGAGCGTGGGATTCGGCGATGGGTTGTACGCGGTGCCGATCAGGGCACTCTGGGAGACGCGCTGAGCGGGTGACGGCGCAGCGCTTTGACTTCGCGCGGGGCCGCTGGCAGGGTCGCTCGGCGATGCTGGACCGTTTGACGCGAGCGACGAGGAATGCGGTCGCGGGGCGCGCAGGTCTCTCGCGGCGGGGCCATCTCCTTTCGGCTCGCGCGGCGCTGTGCGGCGCGGTCGCGCTGCTCGCGGCGGCGTGCTCGTCTACGACGCACTCGACGAACCTCGACACGGCGGGCTTCTACGTGACGTACACGCTCGTCAGCGCAGAGGGGCGGCCGGGGCGCGCGGTCGCCGAGTTCCGCGTGCTCGACGAGGAGGGCAGCGACCTCGAGCTCGTCGGGGGCGACGCGATCGCGGTGGACGGTGTGCCCCTGCTCCGCGTGGACAATTCGGTGGTCGGCGACGAGCTCGCGCTGATGCCGTGGGCCGCGCTCCGCTACGAGGTCGAGGTCGGAGGGCGCGCGCGGCACCTCTTCACGCTCGTGCGCGACGGTGAGGCGGCGACGTCTCGCCCGCTCGACGAGGTCGCGGCGCCGGCGCCCACGCTCGGCGGCACCGCGATGGCCACGGCGCGCTACACGGACCCGCTCACGGTCATCTGGGCGCCGCTCGCGGGGAGCACCGTGCGCGTCGTGGCGACCGCGACCGACACCGCGCACTGCTCCTCACCGACGCTGGTCGAGAGCACGGCGGACGTGGGCAGCTACGCCCTCGACGCGGCGCGGCTTCACCCCGCGGGGGACGCGACGGGCTGCACGTTCCGCGTGACCGTCGTGCGCACGCGCTCGGAGCCGATCGGCGGGCCGTTCCACGGGGGCGCGGTCCGCACGATCGCGAGCGGCTCCCTCGGGCTGACGCTGCGATGAGGCGTTTTGTGAGAGCCTGGGCGGTCGTGGGCGTCCTCGCCGCGCTCTTCGTCGGAGCGCCGCAGCGCGCGCACGCCGATCCCGACATCAGCAAGCTGTTCGACAACGTCACGCTCGAGCTGCGCGGCCTCAGCGGCGCGGCGGGCGGCCTCGGCACGTCCTTCGTCAACGGCGGCGACGTCCACCTCGGGATCGAGGTGCCTTCCTTCGCCTTCGCCCTCGGGGCGCGCCTCGGCGCGGCGGGGAGCGCCCCGTACCTCGGCCCGCGCGGGGCCCAGCCGAGCGCGGCGCAGTTCCTCCTCGTGGACGTCGGCTGCCGAGGCTTTCTCAGCCCGCGCGCGTCGACCGGCTACTTCCTCGGCGGCGGGCTCGGCCTCGGCTGGACGTACGTCGACGGCTACGCCTTCGAGAACGCGAACCTCTACGGGCTCTACGCCGAAGCCGGCGTGGAGCTTCCGCGCACGAGCCCGCTGCGCTTCACCGCGGCGCTCCGCCTCGACGCCGGCGTCACGAGCCGCGCCGAGTTCTCCCGCGTGCCCGACGCGGGCGCGGTCGTGATGTTCACGGCCAACGTGGGCTTTCTGCTCGGCGGCCCGGGCACGGCGAGCGACGCGGACTGACGCCGACTCACGCGCGGGGCGGTGACTCCGGTTCAGTCGCGCAGCCGCCGCCTCGGCGCGCAGGCCTCCGACGGGCAAGCGAGGGCGCGCGACGGGTGCAGCGCTCAGCCAGCGTGCCTCGGCGC
>CAIUAC010001196.1 GCA_903896985.1 uncultured Sandaracinus sp. | reverse complement strand
GCTGCCGTGGGCCAAGCGGCCCAGCCAGAGCTTGCGGCGCGTGTCGGAGATCGCCGCGGCCGACACCTTGCCGACGCGCACGAGCGCCTCCTCGAGCGTGCCCCCCTCGCGCTGCAGGTCCTCGCGCGCCGCCGCGAGCTCCGCCTCGCCGACGCGCCCCGAGCGCAGCAGGAACTCGCCGAATTCATCGTCACCCGCGGCGCCACGCACGTCGACGACCTCGCCGCCGCGCAGCACGAGGCGACGCCCGCCGATATCGACGCTCCCGTCAGCCCTGCGTTCGAGCAAGTCGAGGAGCAGGCGGGCGAGTGGGCTCGTTGCGAGCGCGCGGCCAGACATGCGGTCGGCACGATAGCCGAGAGCGTCCTGTGTTGGGAAGCAGAGTCGGCAAGTCGGAAAAATCAGGGGGTCGAGGCAGGCGCGCTCGTGAAGGCGCGCACCTGCTCGAGGAGCGCCGCGACCGAGCGATGGGGCCCCGCCGCGCAGGGGCTCGCCCAGATCACGCTCCCGCGCCCCGTGCGGAGCCGGTAGGCGGCGTCCGGCACGGCGGCGCACATCGGGCCCGTCGGTCGGACGATCACCAGCCGAGCGCGCGCCGCGAGCCGCTGGACGAGGCGCCGCTGCGCGTCCGTCAGCTGCCCCGTGCGCCCGTCCGCGGACCACGAGCCGTCGTCCCGGATCACGAGCTGAACGGTCCAAGGGTACGTGCCCACGGGCCGCACGTCGGCTCCGCCCCGCGTGGAGACCTCGACGAGCACGCCCGGGAGGCGCTGCGCGCGGGCGCCGTCGGGCGGGAGCGCCGCGGTGAGCGCGAGCGTGGCGGCGGCGAGGCCGGCGAGGGTGCGGAGGCGCATGCCGGTGGGACTCGCGAGGAGCGCCGTGGCTTGGACTCGGGCGCCGCGCTCTGCGCGAGCTCTGCTTGGGCGCCCGTCGCCGAGGGTGCGCTGCGCGTCAGCGAGGTCGCGCTCGAGCGCGCGCAGGGGTGCCGCGAGCGCGTCTCGATCGTCGCGAAAGCTCACGCGGGCAGCCTCCCGTGGCTAGCGCACATCGAGCGCGAACGGCACCGCGACGACGACGTGCTCGTCCCCCGAGACGAGCGGCGCGAGCGCGAAGAGGCGCGCGAGGCCGCTGCCGACGGGACCGAGGGCGCTCGAGAGGGCGCGCAGAGCGTCCTCTGCCTGCACGCCCGCGACGGCGCTCGCGCGGCCCCCGTCCGAGCCGCCGAGCGCCTGCGTCACGAGGTCGACGAGCGTGCGGCGCGGCGGCCAGACCTCGATGGGCGTGTCCTCGGCGAGGTGCCCGCGCTCCCGCGCGGTGTGCAGCGCGTCCGAGAGCCCGCCGACGCGATCGACGAGGCCGAGCGCGCGCCCGGCTTTGCCGCTCCAGATTCGACCCTCGGCCGCGGCGCTGACCCGCGCGGGGTCGAGGTGCCTCGAGGTCGCGACCCGCGAGAGAAAGCGCGCGTACGTCGAGCGCAGCATGCGCTGCATGATCGTGCGCTCGGAGTCCGTGAACGGCGCGGTCGGGCTCGACCAGCCGGCGTTGGTGCCGCGCCGGAGCACCTCCGTGCTGACGCCGATGCGCTCCGCGAGGCCGGCGAACGCCACCTTGCCGCCGACGACGCCGATCGAGCCGACGATGCTCGAGTCGTGCGCGAGGATCTCCGTGCCGGCGCACGCGATGTAGTAGCCGCCGCTCGCCGCCATGTCGCCGATCGACACGATGACGGGCTTGCGCGCCGCGACCCGCCGGACGGCGTGCCACATCAGGTCGCTCGCGAGCGCCGAGCCGCCGGGCGAGTCGATGCGCAGCACGACCGCCTTCACGTTCGCGTCGTCGGCGAGGGCGCGCAGCTCCCGGATGAACGGCCCCGAGCTTCCGCTGCCGCGCCCCGAGGAGCCTTCGCTGTCCGAGATCTCGCCCTCGAGGTACACCAGCGCGACGCGCGCCGAGCGCTGCGTGGTCGCCGCTGGAGTGTCTCCGGAGAGCGCCTTCACGAACGCGTCGAGGTCGAAGGACTGCGCGTCGTCGCGGAACGACACGCGCACGATCTGCTCCGCGTGCGCAGCCGCCTTCGCGTGCGCGCGGGCCTCGTCGTCGAAGGCGAGGGCGTCGACCAAGTGCGCGTCTCGCGCCGAGGCCGAGTCGTGCGGGCCGGCGTCGATCGCGGCTTGCACCGCGGCCGGCTCGAGGTGACGCCCGGCGGCGATCGCCCCGACGATGCTGGCCTCGAGATCATCGAGCAGCGCGCCCATCGACTCGCGCGTCTCGGGGGACATCTCGTCGCGCGTGAAGGGCTCCGCGGCGCCTTTGAAGCGACCCATCTGCATGAGGTCAGCGGTGATGCCGACCGTGTCGAGGAGCTTCTTCGCGTAAAACAGGTGCGCCGCGACGCCGACGAGGTCGAGGTCGCCCGCCGGCGTCATCGAGATGCGGTCGCACGCCGACGCGAGCAGCGCATAGCCGGTGTTGTCGGTGACCGCGAAGTGGCAATGCACGGGCTTGCCCGCCGCGCGCAGGGCGCGGAACGCCGCGCTCAGATCCTCGCCCCGCCCGAAGGCGCCGCCCATCGGCCCGACGCGCAGGAAGACGCCGCCCACGTTCGCGTCGGTGCGCGCGGCGTCGACGGCGTCGACGACCTCGCGGACGGTGGGCGTCGGCGCGCCGAAGAGGTCGCCGCCGTTGGCCTCCGTCGGCGCCTCGCCCAGCAGGATCTCGCGCAGCTCTCTCCCGCCCGCGGGCGCCGCCGCAGGGGCGCCCGTCGTCGGGGGCGTGCCGCAGCCGAGGAGCAGGCACAGCGCCGCCGAGGCGGCGAGGAGGCTACGCCGCGTGGGCATGGCTCATTCGGTCCCGACGGCGGGAGTGTCGGAAGAGGGGGGCGGCGTCGTGGTCCCGGAGGGGGCCGGCAGGTCGGACGCAGGGGGAGGGGGCGTCGGGTCCGCGCCGGGCGCAGGGGTCGGGGTCGGCGTGCCGCCCGAGGGGGCGCCGGGCGTCGGGGCCGCGACGGTCCCGCCGAGGCGGTCGATCGCGCTCCGGGCCATGCGGGCGCTCGGGCCGTTCGGGAACCCCTCGAGGTACTCTCGGTACGCGGCGATGGCCTCGGGGTTGCGTCCGGCGGAGCGGTACGCCTCGCCCATCCCGATCATCGCGTCGCCGTAGCCGGTCGCGGCGGGCCCGCGGAAGCGGCTGATCGCGAGCGTGGTGTCGCCTTGCTCCATCGCGACATAGCCCAGCCCGGTGAGGGCCTCGCGGCCGTCGGGGCGCGCGTGGAGCGCCGCGTCGAAGAGCTGTCGCGCCTGGGCGACGTGTCCGCTCTCGAGGGCGGCGTCCCCGCGCTGGATGTACTCGCTGTAGTCGAGCCCGGACGGCGCGCCCCCGCCGCCGCTGCTGCCGCCCGTCGTGGCAGCCGCGACGTCGGTGGGCACCACGACCGGCGGCGCTACCCCGGTCGGCAGGACCTCCGGCGCGCCCGCACCGACGACGCCCGCGTCGACCTCGGCCGCCGCGACCGCGACGACCGGCGCGGCCGGCGGCACACCCTGCGCGATTGCGTCTCGCAGCTTGAGCGCGCGCTCGTTTCGCGCCGCGCGCGCGAGCATGGCGTCGATCTGCGAACGCGCTCCCGAGACATCGCCCGAGGCGAGCAGCGCCCTCGCGAGCACGAGCCGAGCGCGGAGCAGGGTCGGATCCTTCGCGACCGCCGCCGCGGCAAGCTCGCGGGCTGCGCCGAACGAGCCGCCGCCTTCTCCGGCGGCGAGCAGCGCGCCAATCCGCAGCCCTTCCGCCGAGAGGTCGGGCGCCAGCGTGTGCGCGCGGTCGTAGTGTTCGCGCGCGCCGTGAGCGTCGCCGGAGAGTCGCTGCGCGTCGGCGAGCGTCAGCTCTGCCTCGACGTCGGCGGGGCTCTGCCGGACGGCGTCCTCTGCAAAGCGCAGCGCGTCGGTGGCGTGCGTCCGGGCCTCGTCGCCGACGCGGCTCGCCGCGCCTTGGGCGGCGGGCTCCGTCGCGGCGCGCGCGGCGAGGTCCTCGGCGTCGAAGCGCAGCGCCTGCGCCCAGACGGCGTGCGCCCGCGAGAGCGCCATCAGCACGCGCGGGTCGCGCTCCCGAAAGGCCAGCGCCTTCGTGTACTCGGTGATCGCGGCGTCGTACGCGCTCGTCTCGTCGCTCGCGAGGAGGTCGTTGCCGCGGGCGAGGAACGGCGCGGCCGGGTCCTCCGCCGCGACCAACCCGAGCGCCGGGCCGATCTTCGACCAGCCGAGCGCGAGCCCCCCACCGAGCACGCCGACGACGAGCGCGACCATCAGCGCGATACGCGCGCCGTTGCCGCGCTTCGGCAGGACGACGTCGAGGTCGTCATCCTCGACGTGAAGGCGTCCGGGAGGAGCCGTCGACGCGCGGACGTGGCTCGGCGCGAAGGGCGGAAGCTCCTCGACGGTGCGGGCCGCCGCGCGCCCCTGCGCCGCGGTCTGGGCGGGATCGGCGGGCTGTGCGGCCGTGCTCGCGCGCTGCGCGGCGTAGGCGGCGCGGTACTTCTCGACCTCTTCGACGGGATACTGCGCCGTCGGGGGAATGGCGCGCGCCGCCTGCGGTGCAGGCGCCGACATCGGCGCGGTCGCGTCCGCGTAGCCGGCGGGGGCGGTGATCGCGGCGCCCTGGCCACCGGGCGGCGGCGGCACGGAATCGGCGCCGACGCCCAGCATCGTCCGCTTGCGCGTGCCCCCGGCTGTCGTGGCGGCCGGAACGGGCACGGGCGCCGAGCCCACGCCGAGGTGCGTGTTCGCGCGGGCGGGCGGGGCGGTGCGGGGCGGCTCGGGGAGGGCGCGTGCTCCGGAGCTTCGCGACGGCGCCGCGGGAACCTGCTGCTCCATCTCCTGCGTCGGGGCGAGCGCCCGCGGATCGTGCCGCCCATCGGGCGGTCCCGGGCGACTCGAGGGGGCGTGGCTGTACGGCGCCTGCTGCTTGACGGTGGCGAAGCCCTGCTCGGTCTCGTCTCGGCGGCGCGGAGCCGCGCTCTTCGCTGCGCGCGCAGCCTGGAAGAACGTCTCGAGCTCGGCGATGTCGCCGAGGCGCTTCCAGCCCTCGCCGGAGCGCGAGATCAGGTCCTCTTCGTGCAGCCCGCCCTCGGTGATCCGGCGCTGTAGATCGCGCAGCGTCGCGAGCGTCTCCGTCGCGCCGTCCCGCCGCCGGATGGCCCAAGGGCGTGCCCCCGCGCTGTCAGCGCCCTGCGCCCCTGGCCGGAACACCTTGAAAAGATGCCCGCAATTCGTGCACTTGACTGTCGTGCCCCGCTCGGAGACCAGCGTCTCGTCGAAGTCGTATTCGGTTCCACACCGTTCGCACGTAACGTCCATGAGCGGCGTCAGCTTATCTGCCACGTCGCTCGGTGTCGAACCTTGTCCACAGAGAGGCCTCGGACTATTTTGCCGCCGCGGACATCACGCCCGAGGAGACTGCGACCATGCCCGTATTGAAGGTGACCGAGGCGACGTTCGAGCGAGAGGTCCTCGCGGCTCAGCTGCCGGTCTTGATCGACCTGACGGCGTCGTGGTGTGAGCCCTGCAAAGTGCTCTCGCCGATCGTCGCGCAGATCGCGCACGAGCTCGAAGGCAAGCTCAAGGTCGTCGAGATCGACGTCGATCGCAGCCCGAGGATCGCGCAGTCGTTTCGGGTGCAGTCGATCCCGATGCTCGTGCTGATCTCGGGCGGACAGATCGTCGACCAATCGCTCGGCCTCGTCGACAAGGCGGCGATCCTCCAGATGGTCAAGCCGGTGCTGCCAGCGGCCGCAGACGAGGTCGCACCGAAGGACCTCG
>CAIUAC010001195.1 GCA_903896985.1 uncultured Sandaracinus sp. | reverse complement strand
TGAAACCCGAACGGCGACTCGACGACCTCGCTGATGCCGCCGACGTCGAGCGCGAACGCCGCGCGCTCGAACGCGGGCACCATCGCGCCGTGCGCGAAGACGCCGAGGTCGCCGCCCTCCGGCGCGCCCGCCTCGTCCGTGTACTCGCGCACGAGCGCCGCCCAGTCCTCGCCCGCGAGGGCTCGTCGACGCGCCTCCGTGGCGCGCGCGCGCGCCTCGTCGCGGGTGCGCGTGATCGACTCCGCCGCGCGCTCGGAGCCTCGGTACATCACGAGCAGATGCCGCGCGCCGATCTCGCTCGGGCGGCTCGGCGGGTCCACGGCGCGCACGACGATCACGAAGCCGCGCGCGGTCTCGAGCGGGTCGGAGGCGTCGCCGACGCGCAGCGCGAAGGCCTCGGCTTCGACGGCCGCCATCGCCGCCGGTCCGACCGTGGCGACGAGGTCTCGGCGGCGGCTCTCGGCCCCCGGGCTGCCGTCGTCCCGCACGAGCGTCAGCGGCAAGCCGCGCGCGCTCGTGTCGGCCGGCAGATCGGCGAACTCCTGCGCGAGGTTGACGAGGTCTGCGCCAGGCTCGCGCACCATCTGCGCGACCGTCGTCGCGCGCGTCGCCGCCTGCGCGCGAGTGCGCGTCACCTCTGCGGGCGCGCCTTCAGCGCCTCGCCAGCTGACGATCAGCACGCGCACGGCGACCGGACCCGCTTGCGTCGGCGTCGCGACGGGCGTCCCCGTCACCGCTGGGCCAGCCGTCGGACGAGCGCGCGGCCCACACGCGAACAGCGCGCCCGTCACGGCGCCCGCGAGGAGCGATGCGCGAGCGAGCCGGGCGAACGAGAGCGCGCAGGCGGGAGTCGGGCGAGCCATGGCGGGTGGGGTAGCACGCGGGGCGAGCGGTCGCTCCGCGCGCTCGAGCACCGACCTCAGCCGGGCAACGTCGGTCGGCCGCGGCGCCGAGCGCGTCGCGCCGCGAGGAGCGCGAAGACCGCGAAGCCCGCGAGCGAAGCCCCGCCCGAGGTCGAGCCCGCGCCCGCCATCACGCAGCCACAGCCCCCGCTGCTCTTGCTCGGCCCGACGGACGCGTCGGCGCCCGACGACGCATCGAGCGGCCCGCCCGCGTCGCGCGCCCCGGCGTCCGCCAGCCCCGCGTCGGCGAGCCCGCCGCCCGCGTCGCCCGCGTCGTTCACTCCGCCATCTGCGAGCCCCGCGTCGGCGGGGCCTGCGTCGGTCGTGCCGCCGTCCGCGGGACCTGCGTCCGGTGGGCCAGCGTCCGGCAACCCGACGCACACGCTCGGGCTGCCCGCACACTCGAAGCCAGCCTCGATCTCGCACTTGCTCGAGCAGCCGTCCCCGGAGAGCACGCCGCCGTCGTCGCACGCCTCGCCGGTGGTGACGATGCCGTCACCGCAAGCGACCGTCTCGCAGATCAGCGCGAGGCTCGCGAGCACCTCCGCGGGCGTCATCGGCGTGTTGCGCACCTGCAGGTACGAGATGACGCCGGGATCCGTCTCGCTGATCGCCGCGGAGCCCGTCGTGTTGTCCATCAGGAAGTACATCGCGGAGGCGACCGGCACATACAGGTTCGCCGTGTCGGCGTAGGTGCCGGACGCGACGCCGTTGATGAACAGCGACACCAGCTGCGTCCCGGCGTCGCGCGTCAGCGTGACGAACACGTCCTGGTCCGCCACGAACGAGCCGGCCGCGTACGTCCCGACGGGATAGAAGCTCACGCCCGCGCCGAGCTTGTAGATGCCGCTGTCGCTCGTGGAGCCGGAGAAGTCGACGAGGCGCGCGTAGCCCGCGTCCATCGGGTTGTACCGCATCAGCATCGAGATCGAGTACGAGCCGGTGACGACGACGGGCGCGACGTTCGGATGGCGCAGCCCGCCCGACACCGGGAACGCCCACGCGCGCACCGTCGGCGTCGACGCGCACGCGGTCGGGCTGATCGTGTGCGTGACGTACGAGCCGCCGACGAAGCCGGCGCCGCTCGTCAGGATGCTCCCGCCG